>NZ_LGDB01000189.1:0-77750 GCF_001279655.1 Streptomyces sp. WM6372
CGGCGCGGAGCCGTGGTGCGGCGTACGGCTTCGATGACCGCCGCGCGGTGGCGGGCGAGCCGCTCGGCCTCCCAGCCGGTGCCCGAATCGCCCGCCGCCGGGCCGCCCACCGCGCCGAACCAGGCCTGGGACAGGCCCAACACCAGCGTCAGGACGTCGGCCGGGTCCATCGCGGCGTCGACGTACCCCGCCTTCTGCGCCTCTTCCACCACCGCGATCTTGCCGCGGTACGACGCCGACTCCGTGTCCGTGGCTCCGGGCCGTTCCAGCTGCTTCCACACCACGAGCCGCATGAGGGACGGCTGTGCGACGAGGTGGTCGAAGACGGCGCCCGCGTAGCCGGGCAGGTCCTCGGCGTTGAAGGGGACCGACTCCGCGCCGGTCTCCAGCGCTCGCTGGAGCACGGCGTCGAAGAGCTGCTCCTTGTTGCCGTAGTAGACGTAGATGAGCCGCTTGTTCGCCTGCGCGGCCTCGGCGATGCGGTCGACGCGCGCGCCGGCGATGCCGTACGCGGCGAACTCGGAGAACGCCGCGTCGAGCAGGCGTGCCTTGGTCGCGCTGGAATCCCGTGCCATGGGAGAAGCCTAGCAAGTAACTATCTGGTTATTGACATGCGGCGCGGAGGGGGTGCATAGTCAAACTATCCAGTTAGTTACTTACGGAGGAGTACGTCATGGAAATCCGCGCACTGGGCGGTCAGGGCCTTGAGGTCGGCGCCGAGGGCCTCGGCCTGATGGGGATGAGCGCCCACTACGGAGCCACCGACGAGACCGAGTCCCTCGCCACCATCGACCGCGCCCTGGAGCTGGGCGTCACCCTGCTCGACACCGCCGAGGGTTACGGCCCCTTCCTGAACGAGCAGCTCCTCGGCAAGGCCCTCGCCGGGCGCCGCGACGCCGCCGTCGTCGCCACCAAGACGGGTGTCGAGTTCACCGACGAGGGTGCGTTCCGCGGGTACAACGGGACCCCCGAGTACATCCGCCGCTCGGCCGACCGCTCCCTCCGTCACCTCGGCACCGACCACATCGACCTGTACTACCTGCACCGCGTCGACCCGAACGTCCCGATCGAGGAGAGCGTCGGCGCCCTGGCCGAGCTCGTCGCCGCCGGCAAGGTCCGCCACATCGGCCTGTGCGAGGCCGCGCCTGCCACCATTGCCCGCGCCCACGCCGTGCACCCGCTCGCCGCCGTGCAGACCGAGTACAGCCTCTTCGAGCGCGGCATCGAGCACGACGGCGTCCTCGACACCCTGCGCGAGCTCGGCATCGGGCTCGTCGCGTACTCGCCGCTCGGCCGGGGCTTCCTGTCGGGTGCGATCACCACCCCGGACGATTTCGCGGCGGACGACTTCCGCCGTACGGACCCCCGCTTCCAGGGCGAGAACTTCGGCCGCAACCTGGCCGTCGTCGAGCAGGTGCGCCGCCTCGCCGCGGAGAAGGGCGTCACCCCCTCGCAGCTGGCCCTCGCCTGGACGCTGCGCCAGGGCGCCGTGCCGATCCCGGGCACCAAGCGCCGCCGGTACCTGGAGGAGAACATCGCCGCCACGGCGGTGACGATCACGGACGCGGAGCTGGCCGCCATCGACGCCGTGGCCCCGCACGGAGTGGTCTCGGGCGACCGCTACGCCCCGGAGCTGATGCAGTCCCTGAACGGGTGAGCACCCGGCCCGGGACCAGGCCGGCCCCGTACCCGCCCGGTGCGGCCGGGCGGGTACGCCGCTGAGGAACGGAAATCGAGCCGCACGGCAGTCGGCGCGGCAGTGCCGGGCGGCTCCGACCGTGACGGAGCGGAGCCGCACGGAACAGGAGGGGGCGGGTCGGTGATTCCCGGGGCGCGCCCGAGGTGGAGCCGGTGAGCGGCCCGGGGGCGGCGTGCGGCGGAAAACCCGGCGGGCCGCCGGGACCGCCGAGGCTGCTCGGGCCGACGGCGCCGGGCCGACGGCGCCGGGGCGGCGGCTCCAGGTGCGCGCCGAGTGAGTCGGACACCGTAACTCATGATCTTGTCTTGCGTTGGTCCTCGTGGGGCGCGGGAATCGGAACTGGGCGCGGTGCCCGTAGCCGCCGCCACCCACTGCCCGGTCCGTACCGCCGTCATGGAGAAACATCGTGCGTCTGCGTTGGTCCATCCCGCTGCCTGGTCCGCTGTCCGTGGCGGGCTCCATCCCCCTCACCTCGGGCCGCAGCCGCGGCAGCAGCGGCGGCCTCGGCCTCCTTGCCGGCGCGATCAAACTGTGTGCCTACGTACTGGTAGCCGAGGCATGGCTCGTGTGGTGGTACTTCAAGATCTGGTACGTCCTGGGTGTCCTCGCGCACCGGAAGATCACCGGTCGGCCCACCCCGATCTGGCGTTCCCGCGGCGGCTGGTGGTAGTTCGGCGACGAGGAGCCGCTGGGCGGCGCGCTTAGCCGGTCCCGGCCCTGACGCTGCTGCGAGACTCACCCCGCTCCGGTGCCCGCCCCGTGTGCCGGGAACATCCGGTCCGGCCCGCACGGTTGCATCGACCGAGGGACCGGCGCCGCACGGGGGAACACGCAGACCACGAGGTCGTTCGCCCCGCCAGGATCAGGTCCCCAAGATCGCGGTACGCCCGCCGCACACTTGGACCAAGACGTATTCCTGCAGGAGGACTGTTTCATGACTGACCGGCCCTTGACGCTCATGGCAGTACACGCCCACCCGGACGACGAGGCCACCGGAACCGGAGGGGTCCTCGCGCGGTACGCGGCGGAAGGCATCCGCACGGTTCTCGTGACGTGTACCGACGGCGGTTGCGGTGATGGACCGGGCGGTGTCAAGCCGGGCGATCCCGGGCACGATTCGGCGGCGGTCGCCTTGATGCGCCGTCAAGAACTCGAGGCGAGCTGTGACGTCCTGAAGATCAGCGATCTGGAGATGCTGGACTATGGCGACTCCGGGATGGCGGGCTGGCCGAGCAACGACGCTCCCGGATCCTTCTGGCAGACCCCCGTCCAGGAAGGCGCGGCCAGACTCGCGGAACTCATGCGGCACTACCGACCCGATGTGGTCGTCACGTACGACGAGAACGGCTTCTACGGCCACCCCGACCACATCCAGGCCCACCGCATCACGATGGCGGCGCTGGAGATGACCGAGCTGGCACCGAAGGTGTACTGGACCACGATGCCCCGCTCGATGATGCAGCGCTTCGGCGAGATCATGCGCGAGTTCCATGAGGACCTGCCGGAGCCGGATCCTGCCGAGGCCGCCGCGATGGCCGAGATCGGCCTCCCCGACGATGAGATCACCACGTGGGTGGACACCACCGCCTTCAGCGGTCAGAAGTTCGACGCGTTGGCCGCGCACGCCAGTCAGGGCGAGAACATCTTCTTCCTCAGGATGGGCAAGAAGAGGTTCGGCGAGTTGATGGGCATGGAGACCTTCGTACGTGTCCAGGACACCACCGGCGCGGCCATACCGGAGAACGATCTCTTCGCCGGTCTGCGCTGATCAGGCAGCCCGTCGGCCCCGATGCTGCGCCCGATCGGCCACGCAGGCGGCTCGGGACGCGGCCGCCGCCGCGCGGGCAGGTGGCCCAGGGTGCGCGGCCGGGGCAGGTCGGGCGGCAGCACGGACGCGGGTTCAACCCGTCCTGCGCCTGCCGCACGACCTTGCGCGCCCCGCACGAGGTCGATACCCCGCCCCGTAACGGCGTGTCGGGGCGTGGCTGCTCCGCACTGTTCCTGCAATGCAGCCGGCAGGGGTGGCGGGGCCCCGCGGGTTGAGACCGGCCGCTGATGCTGACGGGTGGCGTCGCGCGCCAGGGCTGTCGATCATCAGAACGCGTTCCACCGATAACCTGCGACATCATGATGCGCGCTTGGATCTTGCCGACGTTGCTTTTGGCCTGCGGCTCACTCGTTGCGGCCGTGCTGGCCGTCAGGGGGTCCCTCGCCGCCGCCACGGCGCTGCTGCTGTTCTTCGTCCTGCTCGCAGGGCTGCACTCGCCGCTGGCGTTCCCCCGCTCGGTCGGCGCGGTGGAGGCGCAACGCCGCAGCGCGGTCGACGGCCGCCCGGTGGTCTACTGGCGGGCGGGCTGCAAGTACTGCCTGCGCCTGCGGATCCGGCTGGGCCGCAGCGCGCGCCGGCTGCACTGGGTCGACATCTGGCGCGACCCCGTGGGAGCGGCGGTGGTGAGGGAGGCGAACGGTGGCGACGAGACCGTCCCGACGGTCGTGGTGGCAGGCCGGCCGCACGTCAACCCCGATCCCGCATGGTTGCGCAGAGAACTGACCTCATCCCTCTGATCCGACGCCGTTCGGCGCCTCTCGAACCCTCTCTACGGTGTCGTTCGGCAGAACCTGCCTGCCTGGGAGAGCTACAGCAGGAGGCCTTGGCGCTGTGAAAGGCGATCCCGACTGCTTGCGACTCGACGGCGGCGTTGGCCCTCAGCTCCGGGCCCGGGCCCGGGCCCGAGCCCGAGCCCGGAGCCGGTGCCCATGCCGGTGCCGATGCCTGGGCATGATGAGTACGAAGACCGGCCGGCCCTGAGTACGCCCGCGCAGGCGAACCGGCGTCGGAGGCGATTGGCTGTACCCATGTACGAGACAACCCCCGCCCCCGCCCCGTCCACCGACCGCGCCGCCGAGGCCCCTTTCACCGACAGGGTGTTGATGTGGGTCACTGCCCTGTCGGTGGCCCTGATCCCGGTGGCCGTTCTCTTCGGTGGCCTGGCCCAGATGGCCGCGGAAGTCCACCCTCGTACCGCGGCGGTCGTCATGGCCGGCTGGTGGGCGTCCTGGACGGCCACCCCGCTGCTCGCGTTGGCCTTCCGGTTGTCCCTGCGACACCCCGCACTGGCCCCGGCGGGACGCTGGGCGGGGTGGATCGCGCCGGTCCCGCCGACGCTCACCATCCTGCTGGTGCTCGGCCTGTAGACGGCGGGCCCTGCAAGCAGTGCTCGACGCGGGCCCGGACGCGTCGGTGTTCGGCGTCGTCCTCCTCCTGGCCGCCCCGCGGGGCGTCATTTCACCGAGCCCGCCATCACGCCCTGGACGAAGTGCCGCTGGAAGGCGAAGAAGACGATCAGAGGCACCACCAGGGACAGGAACGCACCCGGCGCGAGGACCCCGATGTTGCTTCCGAACTGCCGCATCTGGGACTGGAGGGCGACCGTGAGGGGCTGGGACTCGCTGTCCGCGAAGAGCAGCGCCACGAGCATGTCGTTCCAGACCCACAGGAACTGGAAGATGGCCAGGCTGGCGATGGCCGGGCGGCCGAGCGGCAGCACGAGCCGGGAGAAGATCCGCCATTCGGTGCCGCCGTCCATCCGGGCGGCTTCCAGCATTTCGCGCGGGATCTCGGCGAAGTAGTTGCGCAGCAGGAAGATCGCGAACGGCAGCCCGTAGGCCACGTGGAAGAGGACGACTCCCGGGATGGTGCCGAACAGGCCCACCGCACCGAAGAGTTTGGCCACGGGCAACAGCCCGATCTGCACGGGTACGACCAGCAGACCGACGACCACGAGGAAGATGCCGTCCCGGCCGGGGAATTCCAGCCACGCGAAGGCGTATCCGGCGAGTGCCGCGATGCCGACCACCAGGAGGGTGGTGGGCAGCGAGATCAGGACGGTGTTCCCGAAGGCCGCCGCGATGCCGGAATCCTTCAGCAGGGCGCTGTAGTTGTCCAGGGAGAGCTGGGACGGGTCGGTGAGCGCGTTCCACCAGCCGTCGGAGGCGTTGTCCCGTTCGGAGCGCATCGAGGACAGGAACAGACCGGCCAGCGGAGTGATCCATACCAGGGCGACGAAGAGCAGCAGCGCCTGGACGGCCGATCGGCTCAGCAGGCGTGACAGCCGGCCCTTGCGGGGCGGCTTGGGCCTGGAGGTGGCGGGGGCGGGCGGGATCTCGGTCGTACGCCGTGGTGCCCGGCGCTCGATGGTGCCGTGACTGCTCATGCCGCACTCCTTCGGAAGCGCCGGATGTTGAAGACCATCGCCGGGACGACCAGCAGGAGGAGCACCACGCTGAGGGCGCTTCCGAGTCCCTGGTTGTTGCCGCCGCCGAAGGAGACCAGCCACATGCGGGTGGCCAGTACGTTCGCTTCTTCCTGCACGGGTCCGGGCGCGATGATGTAGACGAGGTCGAAGACCTTCATCACGTTGATCACCAGCGTGACGAAGACGACGGTGAGTACCGGCGCGAGCAGCGGCACGGTGATCTTGCGGAAGATCTGGCCCTCGGTGGCACCGTCCATCCGCGCGGCCTCCAGCGCGTCGCGCGGGATGGCGGCGAGCCCGGCCCCGATCAGCACCATGGCGAAGCCGGTCCACACCCAGAGGTAGGCGCCGATGATGGCCGGCGTCACCAGGGCCGGGCCCAGCCAGTTCACTCCTTGGTACGGGGCCGTGAAATTGGCCGCGGGCAGGCGCAGGACGTACTCGCCGTCGGCCAGCCCGGTGAAGCGGAAGGAGCCGTCGGCGGCGGAGGTGGCGGTCGCGGCCGTCCGGCCGTCCCGTACGGCCTCGACCGTCATGCCGGGCAGGCCCTTCTCGCCCCGGTCCACCTCGCCCGGCCTGCCGGAGCCGCCAGGGGCGAAGTCGAGGTAGACGACGCCCCCGATGCCGTCGGGGCCGGGCGCCGCAGCGGCAGCGGGCTTCGCCCCTGCGGGCACCGCGTCGGGGGCAACGCCGACGAGGCCGAGGTTGACGGAGCCGCCGGGACGCGTCGCTTTCGCGGTGCTGTAGGGGCCGCCCGCGCTCCCCGTCAGGGCCTGGCCCTCGCGGATACGGGCCGTCGGATATGCGGATGTGTCCTCGAAGGTGTCGTGGACACCGACGACGACCGCGTTGAGCACGCCCCGGCCGGGATCCTGCTCGTAGGCGAGCCGGAAGACGATGCCCGCGGCGAGGAAGGAGACGGCCATCGGCAGGAAGAGCGTCAGCTTGAACGCGGTCGCCCAGCGCACCTTCTCGGTGAGCACGGCGAGCATCAGTCCGAGTCCGGTCAGCAGGGTCGGGGCCACGACGACCCATATCGCGCTGTTGCGGATCGCTTTGAGCGTGGCCGGATCGTGGACGATCGCCACGTAGTTCCCGGCTCCGACGAAGCGGTCGCCGCTGGCGTCGAAGAGGCTGCGGCAGAAGGAGAAGACGACCGGGTAGACGACCAGCGCGCCGAGCAGGAGCAGGGCGGGCAGTACGAAGACGACCGCGAGGCGGCGTTTCCTGTTGTGGGCCCGGCGCCGGGGATCGGCCGCGGCGCGGGCGGTCAGGGTGTCAGCCATGGGGGCCGCCTCAGTTCCCGTACGCCTTGGCGGCTTCGGCCTCGAGCTTCGCGGCCGTGCCCTGCGGATCCGAAGGATCGCGCAGGAAGTCCTGGAGGAGCTTCCACTCGCCCGCGCCCTTGGTGCCGCCGAAGGCCGCCGGGGCCTGGTCCGACATGTCGAAGCGGACCGAGTTGCCCGCCTCGACGAGCGACCGGGCGGTGCTGCGGGTGGTGTCGTCGCCGTACGCGCCGAAGTCGACCTTGGTGTTCGGGGACAGGAAGCCGCCCGCGCCGGCCCAGACCTCAGCGGCCTCGGGGCCGGCGAGGAATTCGAGCAGCCTCATACCCGCCTTGCCGTTCTTCCCCGACTTGAGGACGACGGCCGCGTCCCCGCCGCTGACGACGGGTGCCTTGCCTCCGTCGACCGCGGGGAACGGGAAGAACTTGGCGTCCTGCCCCGGCTTCTTGCCGAACTGGTCCTTGGCGACGCCGCCGACGAAGTCACCCTCATAGACCATGCCGGCCTTGGGCGCGGGCCCGAATACCTGCTCGACCGAGGAGGGGAAGTCGGTGCGCAGCGCCGTCTCGGCTCCGCCGGCGACGAGTTGCTTGTCCTTGAACAGTTCGCCGAGGGTGGTGAGGGCCTTCACCACGCTGTCGTCGGTCCACGGGAGCTTGTGCTGGGCGAGTCGGTCGTACTTCTCCGGCCCTGCCTGGGAGAGGTAGACGTTCTCGAACCAGTCGGTGAGGGTCCAGCCGTCCTCGCCGGCCACGGCGAAGGCGGGGCGGCCGGAGTCGGCGAGGGCACGGCCGGCCTTCAACAGGTCGGCGTAGCTCTTGGGCTCGTCGACTCCGGCCTGGGTGAAGGCGTCGGGGGCGTACCAGACGGTGGACTTGTGGGCGGCCTTGAAGTAGAGGCCGTAGTACGTGCCGTCGACGGTTCCGTAGTCCTTCCAGACCGGGGAGAGGGTGGAGCCGGCCGTCCGGGCCGCCTCCTCGGACAGGGGCTGGAGCCAGCCCGCTTTCGCGAACTGCTGGAGCACGCCCACCTGGGGGATCATCACCACGTCGGGAGCGTTGCCGCCCTCGATCTTGCTTCCGACGAACGTGGAGACGTTGTCGCCGGAGGGGACGAAGACCGCCTTGGCGCCGGTCTTCTCGGTGAAGGCTTCCAGGACCTTCTTGAAGTTCTTCTGTTCGCTGCCCGTCCAGACACCCGCCACGGTCACGGTCTGGCCGCTGAGTTCGCCGCCGCTCGCGGGTGCGGCGGTGCCGCCGCAGGCGGTGGCTCCGAGAGCGAGGGCGAGGGCTGCCGACGCGGTGGCGGCTGTCCGTCGAGTGGTCTTGCTGGGTCGTCGCATGGTGGGGTCCTTCTCTTCGAGGGGGTCGGTCCGGAACTGCGGAGTCGCATCCGGCATCACCGCAAGGGGAGTTGCGTCGGCACAGGGGATACCGCGCGGGTTCAGGGAGCGGGGCACTCCGACGTCCACCAGGCGGCCGTGGCCGCCGGGAGCACTCCGTCCGGGCAAGGTGCGCTGGCGAGCAGCGGGGTCCCTGCGACGGGGGCGGGCACCGCCTCCGTGCCGAAGTTGACCGCGCAGACCAAGCCGTCGCCCCGGACGATGGCCAGCACCTGTGGGGGCGTTTCCAGCCAGCGCAGGGTGCCGTCGCCGAGCTGCGGCAGGCTGCGCCGCAGCTGGAGGCCCTCGCGGTAGAGGTGCCAGAAGGAGCGGGTGTCGGCCAGGGCGCGGTCAGTGGCGTGCTCGGCGAACCACTCCGGTTGCGGCAGCCACGGCTTGGCGCCGGCCTCAGCCTGGCTGAAGCCGAACGGGGAGGCGTGGCCCGACCAGGGCAGTGGCACCCGGCAGCCGTCCCGGACCCGCTTGCGGCTGCCGGTGCGGTGCCAGATCGGGTCGGTCAGCACCTCGTCGGGCAGGTCGAGGACCTCGGGCAGGCCGAGCTCCTCCCCCTGGTAGACGTAGGCCGCTCCGGGCAGGGCGAGCATCAGCAGGGCGGCGGCGCGGGCGCGGGCGGCTCCCAGTCCGCTGCCTTCCACGCCGGGCTCGCCCGCGTAGCGGGTGACGGTGCGGACCTGATCGTGGTTGTTGAGCACCCAGGTGACGGTGGAGCCGGTGCCGGCGATGTCGCGCATCGCCACGGTGATCGTCGAACGGAAGGCATCGGCGTCCCAGGGGGCGCTGAGCAGGTCGAAGAAGAACGCCTGGTGCAGTCGGTCGGGCCGGACGTACTCGGCGTGTTCGCGCGCCGTCGGTACGGACACCTCTCCGACCAGCAGCCGCGTGCGGCCGTCCCGGGCCGAGTACTCCTCGCACACCGTGCGCCAGCGGCGCCACACGCCGTGGACCTCGGGCTGGTTCCAGGCGAGTTGGTTGACGGAGTCGCGTGCCCGCTCGTCGGCCCCGGGGTCGTCCGAGTCGGGCAGGTCGGGGTGCTTGAACAGCCCGGCGGCGACGTCGATGCGGAAGCCGTCGACACCGCGGTCCAGCCAGAAGCGCAGTACCCGCTCGAACTCGACGCCCACGGCCGGGTCGCGCCAGTTCCAGTCCGGCTGCTCGGGCGTGAACAGGTGCAGGTACCACTCTCCGGGAGTGCCGTCGGGCCCGGTGGTCCGGCTCCAGGCGGGGCCTCCGAACATGGCGCGCCAGTTGTTGGGCGGCTGCGTTCCCTCCGGGCCGCGGCCGGGTGCGAAGTGGAAACGGGAGCGCAGGGGGCTGCCGGGCTCTGCGGCGAGCGCCTCGCGGAACCACGGGTGCTCGCTGGAGCAGTGGTTGGGGACGATGTCGAGCAGCAACTTCAGGCCGAGGCGGTGGGCGTCGGCCACCAGCCGGTCGAACTCGTCGAGGTCGCCGTACACGGGGTCGACACCGCAGTAGTCGGCCACGTCGTAGCCGTGGTCGTGCTGCGGCGACGGGTAGAAGGGGCTGAGCCAGATGCCGTCGACACCGAGCTTCCTGAGGTAGGGAAGTCCGGCGCGTACGCCGGCCAGGTCGCCGATGCCGTCCCCGGTGCTGTCGAGGAAGCTGCGGACGTAGACCTGGTAGATCACCGCGTCGCGCCACCAGGAGTCGGGCGTGGTGGCGCTGGGGGAGGGGTGGCCGGTGCCGGCCGGAAGGGTGCTGAGCATCTCGCGTCGACCTGTTTCTGCTGAATGCGAGAGCGCCCTGGATCAGGTGCGCTGTTATGCATGCATGTTAAGTAGCAGCGACTGGAAGGTGTCAACGATGTGTCCAGAAACAGCGAGAAGCTGGGGTGGTTTGTCCCCAAGTGAGGAGATGCACGAAGAAGCGCGCCTACTTAACATGTAAGTAGACGCGCTGAAGGAGGGTTCGTGTGGGATCAGTCGGTGCGGGAAACGCCGCCGAGTTCGCGCGCAAGCCGCGCCACCGCCTGGTCAGGCGTCTCGCGCCGCGCCATCAGGTCCTGCGCCACGGCCTGTACGGCCAGGCTCACCTGGTCGTAGCAGGCACTCTTGGGGCGCGGCACCGCCGCCAGCACGCTCTGGCGGAGCGTGGACAGGTAGGGATAGGCGCGCATCAGCTCGGGGTCCTCGTAGAGCGCGGCGCGCACCGGGGGGAGCGAGCCCTCGGTCAGCACCTTCCGCTGGACCCGTTCGCTCGTGAGGTAGGAGATCAGATCGGCCGCCGAGGCCGGATGGCGGGAACGGCTGCTGACGGCCAGGTTGGAGCCGCCCAGCACACTGCTGCCGGGCCCGTCGGGTCCGGGCAGCGGCACGACGCCGAACCTCCCCGCGACCTTCGACTCCGGCGCGCTCGCGTCCGCGTACACGTAGGGCCAGTTCCGCAGGAAGAGCAGACGGCCCTCCTGGAACGCCTGCCGGGACTCCTCCTCCTTGTAGCCGAGGGCATCCCGGGAGATCCAGCCGTCCCGAACGCCGTCCGCGAGGAACCGCAGCCCGGCGCGTGCCGCGGCGGAGTCGACCGTTACGCGGGCGCCGTCGTCGCCCAGGATCGAACCGCCCGCCGAGTGGACGGCTTCGGTGACGTTGACGGTGAGCCCCTCGTACGGCAGGAACTGGCCGGCGTACCCGTCCAGTCCGTGCTTCGGGGCGATCGTGCTCGCCTGGCGGACCAGATCGGCCCAGGTGCGCGGTGGTCGTTCGCCTTCCTCGTCCAGCACGTCCTTGCGGTAGTAGAGCAGTCCCGCGTTGGTGACGTACGGGACCGCGTACAGCCTGCCGTCGAAGGTGGCGGTGTCGACCACCGGCCGCAGGAACGCGTCCAGGGGGAAGCGGCTGCGGTCGAGCGGGGAGATCCATCCGGCCGCGGCGAACTCGGACGTCCAGGCGACGTCGATGTTCAGCACGTCGAAGCGGTTGCTGCCCGATCGCAGTTCGCTGATCATCTGGGCGCGGGTCTCGTCGGCCGAGTCGGGCAGTTCGACGAGCGTGACGGGCTCGCGGGGATGCCCGGCGTTCCAGTCGTCGAGAAGCGGGGCGAGGTAGCCGGTCAGGTCGCCCGCCGTGACGAGGGTCATGGGGCCGCGGCCATCGGAGGCGAGGCCCTCGCGGGCGCCGAACCCGGAGTACCCCGCGAGCACCACCGCCACGACCAGGAGAGCCCTACCCGCGGCACGCATCCACCGCATAGGTTCCTCCCGGTGCACGATCCGGCTGCGCCGCCGACCATCGGGGCTTATATATACCCGTTAGGCATGGGCGATACTAGACGCGTCCCGGCAGACGGGCAGGACGGCGGCGCCAGCCGGCCGCTGCCGGGTGAACAGGTGACTACCGAGCGGGAGGGAGGAGGAGCGAGTGCGGCTGCCGCTCCTGGCACTCCTCACCCGTGGCCCCGCCCATGGTTACGAGCTGAAGCAGGACCTTGAGAAGCTCTTGGGCGCCGCGTACCCTCAGCCCAACGTCGGCCAGATCTACGTCACCCTCGGCCGGCTGGAGAAGAGCGGCCTGATCGAAGGCGAGGACGTCGAGCAGTCGGGCCGGCCGAACAAGCGCACGTACAGGCTGACCGATGCCGGACGAGAGGCCGTACTGGCCTGGTTCGACGACACCGCCGAGGAGCCCCGGGTACGGGACGAGTTCTTCATGAAACTCGCCCTCGCGCCCCAGTCGGGTCTGGCCGACCCTGTCGCGTTGATCAACAAGCAGCGGCGGCAATACCTCAATACGATGCGGGACCTGTCGAAGCTGGCCGCGGCCGAGGACCGCGAAAACAAGATCTCCCAACTGCTGATCGAGGGTGCCATGCTGCATCTGCAGGCCGACCTCGACTGGCTGGAACGCTGTCAGGAGGAGCTGGAATGAGCGAGGACGCCGCGACCGCTCCTGCCACGCCCATCGTGCGGGCCGAGGGCCTGACCAAGACGCATCACGGCGAGGGCACGCCGGTGCACGCCGTACGCGGGGTGGACCTGACCGTCCAGCCCGGCGAGTTCGTCGCGGTGACCGGGCCGTCGGGAGCCGGAAAGTCCACGCTGCTGCATCTGATCGGCGGACTCCAGCGGCCCGACGGCGGGAAGCTGTGGATCGGCGGAGAGCGCGTCGACGCGTACCGGGAGGCCCGCTGGGCGGTGCTCCGCCGCCGCAGCATCGGAGTCGTCTTCCAGTTCTTCAACCTGGTCTCCAACCTCACCGTCGCCGACAACGTCGAACTGCCCGCCCTGCTCGCCGGCGCCTCCCCGAAGTCCGCGCGCCAGTCCCGTGCCGAACTGCTCGCCGAACTGGGCCTCGAAGGTCGCGAACGCTCGATGCCCGGCGAACTCTCGGGCGGCGAACAGCAGCGGGTGGCGCTCGCCCGCGCCCTGGTCAACCATCCCGCGCTGTTGCTCGCCGACGAGCCGGCCGGCAGCCTCGACAGCAAGGGCACCCGGGAGGTGCTGCGGCTGCTCTCCCGCTTCCACCAGCGCGGCCAGACGATCATGATGGTCACCCATGACGCCCGGATGGCCAGCGCCGCCGACCGCGTCATCAGCTTTTTCGACGGCCGCATCGCCGACGACGCCCAGCTCGGTGACGGACGCCGCGGGCCGGCCGGCGGCGTGTCCCGCGTACTCGAACTGAAGGAGTGAGCGTGCGGGCCACTCTGCGCTGGGCGCACGCCGACTTCCGCGCGCACCGCGGGGAAGCCCTCTTCGTCGTCCTGACCAGCGCCGGGATCATCGCTTCGCTCCTGCTCGCCGGCGCGATGTTCAGCTATGCCGCGAACCCGTGGCAGCGGATCTTCAACCAGTCTCAGGGCGCGCACATCTGGCTGCACACCCGTGCCGGGGCCGCTGACGTGGACGCCCTGGGCCGGCTGGACGGGGTCGCGGCCCTCTCCGGGCCCTACCGCACGGCGGCGACGACGGTCGAATCGCGCGGCACGCGGGCCGGGGTGACACTGCGAGCGACTTCGGTGCAGCCCCCCGAGACCGGACGGCCGCTCCTCACCGCGGGCAGCTGGCTCGCCGCGGCCGACAGCGGGGCCGGGGCCGGGGGCGGGATCGGGGCCGTCGTGCTGGAGAATTCCGTCGCGCGGGCGCTGTGGGCGGAGCCGGGCGAGACGGTGCGGGTCACCGGACCGGACGGCGTCCCGCACGAACTGCGGGTGGCCGGCATCGCCGAGGTGGCCGAGCCCCGCTACCAACCGGGCGGCGCACCGGGCATCGGCTGGGTGCTTCCCCCCGCCCTCGACACGATCGCCCCCTCGGACACCGGGCAGAGCGTCGGGCTGCGCCTCAAAGATCCGGAAGACACCGACTTCATGGTCCAGCGCGCCGTGACCGTCCTGGGTGCCGACCGGGTCGCCCAGGTCACGAAGTGGCAGCAGGCCCGGGCGGAGGCGGGCGGTGACGACAGGCTCCTCGGGCAGATGTTCGCCGTGTTCGGTCTCGGTGCGCTGGTAGCGGCCGCAATGGCTGCTTCCGGAGCGATCGGTACGCGCGTTCGCGGCCAGCTTCGCGACATAGCCGTCCTCAAGGCCATCGGTTTCACCCCCGCCCAAGTGGCCCGCGGCTTCCTCGTACAGCATCTGGCCTTCGCGCTGATCGGGGTGGCCCTCGGCACGACGGCGATCGCCCTGGTGGGCGCCCGGATACCGGGCCGGGTCGGGGAAGCGGCAGCGGTCTGGCAGGACCTGCCCGGCCACGCGGCGCTCATGACCGGCGTCCCCTGCGGCGCGGTGCTGCTGATCGCGGCCGCCACGGGCATCGCGGCGTGGCGGGCCGGGCGGGTTCCGCCGGTGCCCGCGGCCCGCGCGGCGTTGCCGACCGCCGCGCCGATGACCGCCCTGGGCAGGCGGGCGCTGGGGATACGGGTGCCTGCCGCCCTGGTGCTCGGGTGGCGCGCGGCGTTCCCGCGACGCGGCCGGACGCTGGCATCGGTGGGCCGGCTGGCCCTGCCGCTCGTGCTGATCACGGTCGCGCTCGTCGCGTGGTCGACGCTGGACCAGTTCCGCAGCCGGCCCGCGCAGATGGGGCTGCCCGCGGCCCTGACCGTACGGGCCGAACGGCCTGCCGGGCAGTCGGACACGGAGCTGGAGAAGACCCTGGCGGCGATCCCGGACATCGCCGCGGTCCATCCCGGCGCGGAGATGGCCGCCCTGGTGCCGGGGCAGACCGGCACCATCACGCTCCGCGGGCTGGGTACGACCGCACACCCGTACCCCTCTGCGGTGGTGGAGGGGCGGGCGGTCGGCGGCCCGGACGAGGCCGTGGCCGGGCAGGGGCTGCTGGACCTCCTCGGCGTACGGGTCGGCGACTGGGTACGCATGACCGTCGAGGGACGTCCGCAGATACTGCACCTCGTCGGCCGGACCATCGAGCCGGATTCCGGAGGCCGCGTCATCACCACCACCATGGACGCGCTGCGCGAGCGCGATCCCCAGCTGCGGCCCCACTTCCACGCCTTGGTGCTGCGCAGGGGTGCGGACCCTCGGGCCGTGAGGAACACGCTCGCCGAGGCGGCCGGGGGAACGCTGGAGGTCCGGGAGACGCCCAATCCGGCAGACGGGCTGGAACCGGCACGCGGAGTGATCGCCGCCCTGATCGCGGTACTGGCGCTGATCGGCCTGATCGAGCTGCTGACGCTGATCGGTGCGGGGGTGCGCGACCGGGGCCGGGACCTCCTCGCACTCAAGGCCATGGGCCTGACGCCCCGGCAGATCGGCTCGATGATCGTGACGGCCGCCGGACTGACCGCGTTGGTTTCCGTCGTGGTCGGAACGGTGGTGGGCGCGGTGTCCGGCAGCTGGCTCGTGGACGCGCAAGGAGCATCGAGCGGGATCGGCGCCGGAATCGCCCAGCTGCCATCGCCGCCGGTGCTGCTGACGGTGATCGTCGGAGCGGTGCTGGGTGCGGTACTGGCGGCGGTCCTGCCCGCCACCCGGACTGCGCGGCGCCGGCTGGCGGACTCGCTGAGCGAGACGCTCTGAGCCCGCGGAAGGTCCCTCGCCCATGAGGTCACCACATCTGCCGGCACTCCGCAGGCCCTGAACGCTGCCGGGCCCAAACATTTCTCGGCGCGGGGCGAATCCTTCCGCGCCCACCGTGCCTCTCATAGGTGTGCGGACGACCGCGTCCGCCCCGCACCCCACCGGGAGGACCCACATGACCACCGTCGTCATTGCCGCGGCCGCGGCGCTGCTGCTGTGCGCGTGCACCGTCACGCTGCTGCGTCGCCGGAGGGGGAAGCGTGGCTGACCGCACCTGGCCCGGCGCCACCTTGGTCTCCGCGGCGCAGCACGGCGACGTGGAGGCGCTCACCGCTCTGGTGTACGACTCGTACCCGCACGTGCGCCGCTTCGCGCACACGCTGTGCGCCACACCCCAGGACGCCGAGGACGCCGCCCAGGAAGCGCTGATCATCCTCTACCGCAAGATCGGCACGCTGCGGGCCTCCGGGGCCCTGGCGTCGTGGATGTTCCGGATCGTCCGCAACGAATGCCTGCGCCGCACCCGCGACCTGCTCCCCCGGGGAGCGGCCTCCCCGAGCCGCGGCGGACCCGGCCGCCACGACGGACCGGGCCGGTACCACGGACCCGGCCGCCACGACGGGCCGGGCCGGTACGAGTCGCCGGACGACTACGACGCGTCCGCCGGAACCGCGCGGTCCGCCGAGGAGGACGTCCTGCTGCGCCTGGAAGCCGAGCGTGTCGGAGCCGCCCTCGCCGCCCTTCCCGCCGACCAGCGACGGGTGCTGGTCATGCGGGACATCCAAGGCCTGCCCGGCCGCACCGTCGCGGACCGGCTCCAGCTGAGCACCGCCGCGATGAAATCCCGCCTCCACCGCGCCCGTTCGGCGCTGCGCGAGGCGCTGCGCGAAGAACGGGCCTGCACGAGGGGAGACGACGATGACACCTGACCCGAGCACGACGACGAGCACCGCCCGGCCCGGTTCCCCGCCCGGCGCCGCCGGTACCGGCGCGCCGAAACGCGGCGGCTTCGCCAGCGCCACCGTCCCGCGCCATCTGGCCCGCGGAGCCGTCGGGTTCGGCGCGCTCGTAGGATCGCTGGCCCTGCTGCCGCTCGCCGGTCCGGCGAGCCTGCTGCTCGCCCCGGTCGGCCTGGTCGCCCTGCGCGGCTGCCCGATGTGCTGGGCGATCGGCCTCGCGGAGACCGTCTCGGCCGGGCGGCTGCGCCGCTCCTGCACCAACGGGAGCTGCGAACTGCGGCGCGCCTAGGGGTGTCTTTGGAACGGGCCGGATCAGGCCGCGGGGTCAGCAGGTCGCCTCGGCTGACCACGCCTACGAGGCGGCGGCCGGTGGGGACTGACCGGTCCTGTCGCCGAGGCGGTCTGCGGTGATGCGGGGACGAGCCGGCAGTGGACGTCGACGGTGCCTTCGACGGAGTGGGTGAGGCGTTCGGCCAGAGGGATCAGGTTGCCGTCCCTGACCTCCCCGGTCAGGGTGGCGATCCCTCGGGACACCGTGACCTTGACGGCCTTGTGGGAAAGCGGGAAGAGGCGCTCGACGACGCTCTGGCGGATCTCGGCGGTCAGCTCGTCGTCGGAACGGAGGAAGACCTTCAGGTGGTCGGAGCGGCTGACGATGCCCTTGAGGGTTTCGTTGGAGTCGACCACCGGGAGCCGCTTGATGTGCCGGTCGGCCATGAGGCGGGCGGCCTGGGGGAGCGTGGCGTCGGGGTGGACGGTGACGGCGGGGGCGGTCATCAGTTGCTCCGCGCGGACCGAGCCGGCCTTGGCCGTGTCGCCGAGGCGTCGCAACTGCTCGATCATGCCGGGGCGGTGCTCGTGGAATTCTTCCTTGGGGAGCAGGTCGGCCTCGGAGACCACGCCGACGACACGGGCTTCGCCCTCGATGACTGCGACGGCGCTGACCTTCCACCGGTCAGGTGGGCCCATGCCGAGCCCAGGATGTGACCACCGTGGTGAAGGGTGAGCCTCGTGCCGCCCATGATCTTGACCTCGCTGCCCACCGGTACGGGGTCGAAGAACTTCACCGCGTGGTCGACGTCGTCATCGTCGTAGAGCGGCTTGGCGGGACGGTGCTTGGACCAGCCGTGCCGGTTGGCGTGCTCGGCAGCCTCCATCTGGAGGCGGGCGCTGTCTCGGAGGACGATCTCGGCGAGACGGGCCGTGGCGGCGGTGGCCAGGATGGGACCGCGGAAGCCGTGCCGGACCAGCCGGGGCAGGTAGCCGCAGTGGTCCAGATGGGCATGCGTGACGACGACCGCGTGGATGTCGCGGGCATCGCAGGCGAGCTTGTCCCAGTTGCGCCGGCGCAGGTCAGCGACACCCTGGAAGAGCCCGCAGTCGACGAGGACCCGGGCGTGGTCGCTCTCGACGAGGAACTTGCTGCCGGTGACCGTCCGGACACCGCCGAGGAATCTCAGCAGCGCCGGACGGGAGGCGGGAGGCGGGGCCGGCTGGGACATGGCGGCGGCCCTCCTTTCGGGACGGGTGCCGGATACCACCGTCGCACCCACCACGCCGCGGCAGGGAGACCCCACAGGGCCCCTTGGAGGGGGCCGACCGGCCCATGTGGGACGGAGGCCTGTGGGCACAGCCTGGCGGTGACCCCTTCCCGCGCAGCACAGAGAGGCCGCAGTCATGAAGGCACTCGTCTTCCAAGGGCCCGGGCAGACCTCGTGGCAGGACGTCCCGGACCCCGCGATCAAAGACGCCGCCGACGCGATCATCAGGGTCGACGCCGTCACCATCTGCGGCACCGACCTGCACATCATCAAGGGCGACGTCCCCGAGGTGACACCCGGCCGGATCCTCGGGCACGAGGCCGTCGGGACCGTGGTCGAGACCGGCGGCGACGTCCGCAGCGTCCGCCCCGGCGACCGTGTCCTGATCTCCTGCATCTCCGCCTGCGGTCGCTGCCGCTTCTGCCGCGAGGGTCGTTACGGCCAGTGCCGCGGGGGCGGTGGCTGGGTCCTGGGGCACACCATCGACGGCACCCAGGCCGAATACGTACGCGTCCCCTTCGCCGACCTCTCCGTCTATCCGCTGCCCAGTGCCCTGGCCGGCCACGACGCGGTCCTGCTCGCGGACATCTTCCCGACCTCCTACGAAGTGGGCGTCCTCAACGGCCACGTGCGCCCCGGAGACACCGTCGTCGTGGTCGGAGCGGGCCCCATCGGCCTGGCCGCGATCGCCACCGCCCAGCTCTACAGCCCCGGGCGCATCGTCGCCGTCGACCTCGCCGCCTCCCGGCTCGCCGCAGCGCGTGACCTCGGTGCCGACGCCACCGCGAGCGCGCAGGAAGAGCCCGAGCGGCTGGTCGAGGACCTGACCGAGGGGCTGGGCGCCGACGTGGTCATCGAGGCGGTCGGCGTCCCGGAGTCGTTCGAGCTGTGCACCCGGATGGTCCGCCCCGGCGGACGCGTGGCCAACATCGGCGTGCACGGCAAACCGGCCGTCCTCCACCTCGAAGACCTGTGGATCAAGGACGTCACCATCACCACGGGCCTCGTCGACACCCACTCCACCCCCATGCTGCTGCGCATGATGGCCGCGGGCCGCCTCCCCGGGGCCGCGATGGTCACCCACCGCTTCGAGCTGGACCAGATGGAAGAGGCCTACGACGTCTTCTCCCGCGCCGGCGAAACCGGCGCCCTCAAGGTCGTGCTCGGCGGACCGCAGCACAGCGCGGTCACCGTGCCGCAGGAAGCGTGAGTGCCATGAAGAGCATTCCGGGCACCCAGCCGCAACAGTCCGGCGAGACGGCCGGACGCACCGACCTCGGCCGCCGCCTGGCAGTCCGCCGGAACGCACTCGGCCTGAGCCGCGAGCAACTCGGCCAGAAGTGCGGAGCCGACGCGAACTACATCGCCTATCTGGAGGACCACGCCGCATCCCCGGCCATCAGCACCCTCCTCCGCATCGCCGACGCGCTCGGCGTCACCGTCGAAGACCTGACCGGGGCGAGCGCCGAACGCGTACCCGGCGGGTCCACCGCCCGGCGCGACAGTTCGCTCGTACCGCTGGACGAGGCCGAATGCCGACGGCTCCTTGCCACTCACGGTGTGGGTCGCATCGCGGTCTTCCTCCCGGACGGCCCGGCTGTGCTCCCGGTCAACTACCTGGTCGCGGGATCCGACATCGCCTTCCGGACCGCTGAGGGAGCGACAGCCGCCAGAGCAGCGGGGACCGAGGCCGCCTTCGAGATCGACAACATCGACGACGTCACCGCAAGCGGATGGAGCGTCCTGGCCGTGGGCGAACTGGCGCCCGTCGCCGACGCGGAAGACCTCCACCACCTGAACGCCACGGCCCGGTCCCACCCGTGGGCCGGCGGCGCCCGGGCGCACTGGATGAAGCTCACCCCGGTCCGGCTCACCGGCCGCCGTGTGGTGCACGAGTGATGGACGAGGTGGGCGCGGTCGTCTTCGGACGAGTCCCCAGGGCGGCGCGGTCCGGTACGGGCTCAGTACGGCCAGGACCAGTCCGCGACCTCCGGAAGGTCGGTGCCGTGCTCGCGGATCCAGCCGTGGTGGCGGGTGCGCTGGTCGGCCATGGCCTGGCGCAGTCCCTCGACGCGCCCGGCCAGCCCGGGGACGCGGTCGATGACGTCCATGACGAGCCGGTAGCGGTCGAGGTCGTTGCGCACGACCATGTCGAATGGGGTGGTCGTCGTGCCGGACTCCTTGTACCCGCGCACGTGCAGCTGTGAGTGGCCGGTCCGGCGGTAGGCGAGGCGGTGGATGAGCCACGGGTAGCCGTGGTAGGCGAAGACGACCGGCTTGTCGGTGGTGAAGAGGGCGTCGTACTCGGCGTTCGTCATGCCGTGCGGGTGTTCCTCATGGGGCAGCAGGCGGGCGATGTCCACGACGTTGACGACCCGGACGGCCAGCGAGGGGAGGTGCTCGCGGAGCAGGGCCGCTGCGGCCAGCACCTCCATGGTGGGTACGTCGCCGGCGCAGGCGAGGACGACGTCCGGATCGCGGGAGCCGTCGTCCGTTCCCGCCCACTCCCAGACGCCGGCGCCGCGCGTGACGTGGATGCGGGCCTCGTCGATGGGCAGCCAGTCGAAGGAGGGCTGTTTCCCGGCGACGATCACGTTGACCTGGTCGCGGCTGCGCAGGGCGTGATCGGCCACGGCGAGGAGGGTGTTGGCGTCCGGCGGCAGGTAGACCCGCACGACTTCGGGGCTCTTGTTGAGGACGTGGTCGACGAATCCGGGGTCCTGGTGGGAGAAGCCGTTGTTGTCCTGGCGCCAGACGTGCGAGGTGAGCAGGTAGTTGAGCGAGGCGATGGGTGCGCGCCACGGCAGGTCGCGCGAGGTCTTCAGCCATTTGATGTGCTGGCCGACCATGGAGTCGACGATGTGGGCGAACGCCTCGTAGGTGGAGATGAGTCCGTGTCGTCCTGTGAGCAGGTACCCCTCCAGCCAGCCTTGGCAGACGTGTTCGGAAAGGATCTCCATGACGCGGCCGTCCCGGGACAGGTTCCGGTCCGTGGGATCGGTGCTGCCCTGCCAGGCCTTGCCGGTGACGTCGTACAGGTCGTCCAGCCGGTTGGAGGCGGTCTCGTCCGGACCGACCACCCTGAAGTCCCGTCGCTCGGCGGTGTCGCGCATGATCCGGGTGAGGAAGTGCCCGAGGAGGCGGGTCGGTTCGTGGAGGCTGCTGCCCCGCTTGTCGACGGGGACGGCGTGGGTGTCGAGGGCGGGCAGCGGGAGAGGCCGCAGCAGCCGGCCGCCGTTCGCGTACGGGACGGCGCCCAGGCGGTGATCGCCCCGCGGGACGCAAGCGAGGACCTGCTCGCAGGGCCGCCCGTCGGCGTCGAACAGCTCCTGCGGCCGGTACGAGCGCAGCCAGTCCTCCAACTGCCGCAGGTGTGCGGGGTTCTCGCGCACCTCGGCGAGCGGGACCTGGTGCGCCCGCCAGGTGCCCTCGATCGGTCGGCCGTCGACGGTTGCGGGTCCGGTCCAGCCCTTCGGGGTGCGCAGGACGATCATGGGCCAGTGTGCGTACTCCCGGCCCGGACCGGCGCCCGGCGCACGCGCCTCCTGTTGGATGGCGGCGATGCGGTCCAGGGCGTGGTCCATCGCGCGGGCCATGGCCTGGTGCACCAGGGCGGGGTCGCTGCCGGTCACGTACAACGGGTCGTGCCCGTATCCGCGCAGCAGCGCATCGAGCTCGTCCTCGGGGATGCGGGACAGTACCGTCGGGTTGGCGATCTTGTACCCGTTCAGGTGCAGGATCGGCAGGACCGCGCCGTCATGGACCGGGTCGAGGAACTTGTTCGAATGCCAGGACGCCGCCAGCGGCCCCGTCTCGGCCTCGCCGTCCCCGATGACGCAGGCGACCAGCAGGCCGGGGTGGTCGAACGCGGCTCCGTAGGCGTGGGCGAGGGAGTAGCCGAGCTCGCCGCCCTCATGGACGGAGCCGGGCGTCTCGGGGGCCACGTGGCTCGGCACACCGCCGGGGAAGGAGAACTGACGGAACAGCTTCGCCATGCCGGTCGCGTCCCGCGTGATGTCCGGGTAGGTCTCGGTGTAGGTGCCCTCCAGCCAGGAGTTGGCGAGGACGGCGGGGCCGCCGTGCCCCGGACCCCAGATGCACAGGGAGCGCAGGGACCGGTCCTTGATCACGCGGTTGAGGTGGGTGTGGACGAGGTTCAGGCCGGGGGAGGTGCCCCAGTGGCCGAGCAGCCGCGGTTTGATGTGCTCCGGCCGCAGCGGCTCGGTGAGCAGGGGGTTGTCCATGAGGTAGATCTGGCCGACTGCCAGGTAGTTGGCGGCGCGCCAGTGCGCGTCGAGCTCCGGGATGGGGTACGTGGTCATGCCCGCTCCTGCGTGCGACGGTCCGGGACGTTCCTCGACTGAGCCGATGCCTCCACACTGCGCTCCCCGAGCAGCCATCGGGAGGGGAGGACCGGCCCTGGGTGAGGGACTGTCGGCCCCTGCGGGCCAGAACCCTCAGCGGCGAGGCTGGGTTCAGCGGCGCCGGTCCCCCCGGCCGGCGCCGCTCCCCTGACGGTCGACCCCGATGCCCCGGCATCACGACGGAGGACAGACTTGTGAAGCGCACCCTGGTTGTCGGAGTGGACGGATCCCCTCAGAGCCGGGCCGCGGCGGACTGGGCCGCACGGGAAGCCGTACGGCGTGACCTGCCGCTGCACGTGGTCCACGCCTGGCTGTGGCAGCCGCTCGCAGCCCCGGTCGTCCAGGACCGCGATACCGAAGCCCGCCGCGCCGATGACGTTCTGAAGGAAGTCGAGAGCGAGCTCGCCCACCGCTACCGGGGCCCTCACCGCGGAAGTGCTCTCCGACGCGCCCGTGCCGGCCCTGCTGCACGCCGCCAAGCAAGCGGAGATGCTGCTCATCGGCACGCGCGGGCAGGGAATCATGGTCGGTTTCCTGCTGGGCTCGTACGGCCGGCAGGTGATCGCCGCCGCCGAGTGCCCCGTCGTCTCCGTACGCTCCGCGCACGGCAGGCCGGTGGCCTTGCCGGAGGAGGGCGAGGTCGTCCGGTGGCTTGGAGACGTACGAGAAGGCCGCGCTGGAGCAGGCACTGGAGCCGTGGCGGCTGAAGCACCCGGAGGTCGAAGTCGTCGAGCACGTGGAGCAGGGCAGTGGCGGCCACGTGCTGCTGAGCGCCGCATCGAACGCGCAACTGCTCGTCGTCGGCCGCCGGGTCCGCGAATCGGCGGTGGGGGCACGGATCGGGTCGGTGGCGCACGCGGTCCTGCACCATTCGGTCTGCCCTGTCGCGGTGGTCCCGCACGCCTGACCCGGGCCGGGTCAGGCGGGACGACCGGACACCCGACTGTACGCCGTGCCCGGCCGCCGGCTATTCCGCGGTCGGGACGGGGTGCTGACCCGGCGGGATCAGCGCATGACTGGCGATCACGGCGGCTTGGACGCGGCGCTCCACACCCAGCTTGGTGAACAGGCGCGAGATGATGTTCTTGACGGTTTTCTCCGCGAGGTACAGCCGCTCGCCGATCTCCCGGTTGGTGAGCCCCTCGCTGACCAGGACGAGGATCTCCTTCTCCCTGTCGGTGAAGCCGGGCAGGCCCGGGACCTGCTCCTCCTTGGGCACGTCGCCGCGCATGCGGGCCATCAAACGGGTCGTGGCTCCGGGATCGAGCATGGACTGGCCGGCCGCGATCGTGCGTACGGCGGTGACCAGGTCGGTTCCGGTGATCTGCTTCAGCACGTAACCGGAGGCGCCCGCCATCACGGCGTCCAGCAGGGCCTCCTCGTCGTCGAACGAGGTGAGCATCAGGCAGGCCAGTTCGGGCATCCGCGAGCGCAGCTCACGGCAGACGCTCACGCCGTCGCCGTCCTGGAGCCGTACGTCGAGGACCGCCACCTGGGGGCGCAGCGCGGGGATGCGGATCAGGGCCTGTTCCGCCGTGCCCGCCTCACCGACCACGTTCAGGTCGGGCTCCGCGTCCAGCAGGTCGTGCACCCCTCGCCGTACGACTTCGTGGTCGTCGAGGAGGAAGACCGTGATCGGCGTCCTGGTGGGGGAGGGGGCACCGCTGTCGGTCATGACGCAACTCCTTCGCCTGGGTTCGTCCCGGGACCACGGACTCCAGCATCCTGCCTGCCGACAGAGCCGAACGGACAGGGCCGATCGGCCCCGATCCGGCCCCTTTCCCGCGCCATGGGGCACCCGGGGAAGAGGGACCTTCGGCCCTGCGCGGGGGGCATGTGGACCTTCCCGGGGCCGGTCCGCGTGCGGTGAGCTGGTACCGCACGGGGAAAGGGGCGGCTCGACCGCAGGGCCGCACGCAGCCTGGAGGTTCCATGACGACCACCTTGATCGACCTGAAGACCGTGGTGGGGAACGACGGCGACGTGCGCGTCACCTTGGCAGGAGAACTGGACTTCCACACGGCGGGGCAGGTGGAACCCCGACTCACCGCTCTCGCCGCATCCGGTCACCGCAGCCTCGTCCTCGACCTGTCCGGGATCTCCTTCTGTGACAGCGCGGGCATCGACCTGTTCCTGCGCGTGCACCACCGCTGCCACTCGGCCGGAACCCGGCTCCGGCTGACTGACGTGCCGCCTCTGGTGGCCGAGTCGATGAGGGTGCTCGGCGCCGACCGAGTGCTGTGGCTCGTGGTGGCCTGCCCATGACGGTGTCCGAAACCGGCACCCGGTTCGGGACCGTTGGGCCCTGGTTCTCGTAGCGATCGAGAGAGAGGCTGGTGACTCGGAAGTCGTGGAGACCGATCGATACCGGATGAAGGTGCGCAGCATGGACGAGGCCGGCGGCATACGGCGCACCGATGGTCAGGACGGCGACATGACGGTCACCCGGCGCATGCGCGAGCTCGACAGGGCCGAGGCGCTCGGGCTGGTGGCGACGGTGTCCCTGGGGCGCATCGTCTTCACGCAGCACGCGCTGCCCGCCGTCCGCCCGGTCAACCATCTCGTCGAGGGCGAGGACATCATCGTGCGGATCCACGACGACGGGGCACTCGCCTCCCTCGTGGCCCCGGCCGATGTCCTCGGTGTGGTCGTCGCCTACGAAGCGGACGCCATTGATCCCGTCACCCACCTCGGCTGGAGCGTCGTCGTCACCGGCTACGCGTGCCCGGTGGCCGACGCCGACGAGGCGGCCCGGTTCGCTACCCTGCTGCGTCCCTGGGTGCGACACCCCATGACCCGAGCCCTGCGGATCCGCCCCGACCTCGTCACCGGATTCCGGCTGGAGGCGGAGCGGACGCTGCCGGAGCCGGCTGCCCGGGGATGATCGCGTCGGTGCCGTCAGCTCCCGGTGGGGAGCGGCGCCCGCCAGACGAGCCGGCTGCCCCCGTCGTCCGGGGCGTCCACGGTGAAGGACCCGCCCACCCTCCGTGCCCGGTCATCGAGGTTGCGCAGACCGCTCCTGCGGCCCTGCGCCGGGATGCCCTTGCCGTTGTCGGAGACCGTCAGCACGATCTCGCCCGGGTCCGCCTTGAGGGCCACGGCGACCCTGGTCGCCCCCGCGTGTCGAGCGGCGTTGCTCAGGAGTTCGCCCAGCGCCGCCATGACGTGATCGGCGACCTCGGACGGGACGTCCGTGTCGAGCAGCCCTTCCATGCTCAGCCGCGGCGGATGGCCGAGGGTGGCGGCCGCCTCGCCGACGGCCCGGGCGGCGCGGGCCCTCAGACCCGGTCCGCCCTCGCGGTCCTTGGTGCGCAGACCGAAGATCGTCGATCGGATGATCTTGATGGTCTCGTCCAGGTCGTCGACCGCACGGCTGACGCGCTCGGCGGCCCCTTCGTGCTCGACGAGCCGTGCGGCGCTCTGGAGGGTCATGCCCGTGGCGAACAGCCGCTGGATGGCCAGGTCGTGCAGGTCCCTCGCGATCCGGTCGCGTTCCTCCAGCAGTGCTATCTGCTCGGCGTCCCGGCGCCGCTCCGCCAGCTCCAGGGCGATTGCCGCCTGACCCGCGAACGCGACGAGCGGCTCCAACTCGTTCTCGCCGAAGACGGGCTCGCCGACTGCGCGCGCGAGCAGGAGTACGCCCCTGCTCTCTGCGCCTGCGGTGCCCAGCGGGACCGCGACGGCGGGACCCAGCCCGCCCTGTCTCTGGACATCGGCCGGATAGCGGCCGTCGTCCGAGGCGTGCACGACCGTGACGGGTTGCCCGGTCCGGTGAGCAGATCCCGAGACGGATCCCGCGAAGGGGACGACGAGTCCCTGACGGGCCTCGCTGTCCGCACCGGCCGCGAACTCCACGAGCAACCCCTCGGCGCCGGGAACCGGCATGGAGATGTCCGAGATCCGGGCGCCAGTGATCTCCTGGGCCCGCAGGGCGATGAGCTCCAGCACCGCCGGACGGGAACTGCCGGACAGCAGACTCTCGGTGATCTCCGCGTTGGCCTTGAGCCACCGCTGCTGGCGCTGCGACCCCTCGTACAGCCGCGCGTTGTCGATCGCCACGCCCGCCGCCACCGAGAGGGTGGAGATCACCGTTTCGTCCTCGGTGTCGAAATCGACCCCGCCCCGCTTGTCGGTCAGATAGAGATTCCCGAACACCTCGTCACGCACCCGGATCGGCACACCGAGGAACGTGCGCATCGGTGGATGGTGCGGCGGAAACCCGTACGACGAGGTGTGCGCGCCGAGATCGGTGAGGCGCAAGGGCTCCGGGTGGTGGATGACCTCCCCGAGCAGACCGTGGCCGGCCGGCAGGGGACCGATCTCGGCGATGGCCTCCTCGTCGAGCCCCACCGTCAGGAACTGCGACAGCGTTCGGCCGTCGGGGCCGATGACCCCCAGCGCCCCGTAGTCGGCGTC
Organism: Streptomyces sp. WM6372; assembly: GCF_001279655.1. Lineage (NCBI taxonomy): Bacteria > Bacillati > Actinomycetota > Actinomycetes > Kitasatosporales > Streptomycetaceae > Streptomyces > Streptomyces sp. WM6372. Next base: position 26,911 of record NZ_LGDB01000189.1, read on the forward strand.
CACGAGCAGGGCCGCCGCCTCTACGATCCGGCGCAGCACCTGGGCCAGATCCAGCTCGCGGCCCACCGAGACGACGGCCTCCAGCAGGCTGTGCACCCGGTCACGGGTACCGCGTACGGCGTCGATACGCACCTGGAGCTCGTCGATCAGCTCGTCCAGCCGCATCCGAGGCACCTGCGTCATCGGATCCCCCACACCCACGTGATTGCCCTTCGCTGCCCGCCCCGTGCGGGTCCAGCGTATCGACAGCCCGGCCTTGTGGGGCGGGGAGCGGCAGGCCAGGGGGCGCCGTGGCGGGCCGGACACGGCGAACGGGAACGCCGACGGGACCAGGGGGTCGCGACACGCCGAGGCGTGAGGGGCGTCGTTGCGCACGGCCGCCGGCCGTGACTGACTTGATCGCAGAACCGGACGGCAGAGGGGCGGAGACGGCGATGGGTCTCAAGAGGGCGGTCTACGAGAGAGAACTGCTGCGGCTCCAGACGGAGCTGGTCAAGCTCCAGGAGTGGACGCGTGCGGAAGGCGCCCGTCTGGTCGTCGTCTTCGAGGGTCGTGACGCCGCGGGCAAGGGCGGCACGATCAAGCGCGTCGCCGAACACCTGAACCCCCGCGTCGCACGCATCGCGGCGCTGCCCACGCCGACAGAGCGGGAGCGTACCCAGTGGTACTTCCAGCGGTACGTCGAGCACCTGCCCGCCGCCGGCGAGATCGTCCTCTTCGACCGCAGCTGGTACAACCGCGCCGGCGTGGAGCACGTCATGGGGTTCTGCACACCCGCGGAGCACCAGCGCTTCCTGCGCCAGTGCCCGGTGTTCGAGCGGATGCTGGTCGAGGACGGGATCCTGCTCCGCAAGTACTGGTTCTCCGTCAGCGACGCGGTGCAGGAGGAGCGGTTCCGGCGTCGTGCGCAGGATCCGCTGCGCCGGTGGAAACTCTCCCCGATGGATCTGGAGTCCCTCACGCGCTGGGAGGCGTACTCGAGGGCCAAGGACGAGATGCTCGTCCACACGGACACGGCGGACGCCCGATGGTACGTGGTCGAGAGCGACGACAAGCGCAGCGCGCGGCTCAACATGATGGCCCATCTGCTGTCCTCGGTTCCCTACGCGGACGTGGCCGTACCGTCGCTGACCCTGCCGCCGAGGCCCCGGTCCACGGGCTACGAGCGTCCGTCCAAGGATCTGCAGACCGCCGTACCCGACCACGCGGCCACCCTCGGGAAGGATTGAACCGCGGTGACGCCGGTGGCGTCTACTCCAGGATTTCCAGTACCTCGGTCACCGGGCGGCGGGGCGTGGTGGGGCCCGCGGGGCCGTAGCCGAGACGGAGGACCATCTGCACGTGGCCCATGGCCGCGACCGGGTCGCGGACCGCCCACCGCAGCTCCGGCCATTCCAGGGGCTGGGACGTCATCGAGGTGGCAAGACCGTCGGCAGTGGCCTGGAGCAGGACGCGCTGCAACGCCTGGCCGGCCCGCAGCCAGTCGCCTCTCGTGTCTCCCGAGGTGCTGAGCAGGGCCAGTTGCGGCCGCTTTTCGAACACGGCCCAGCCGCGGTCCGGTACCGGCCGGGCCCGGCCGAAGTCGCGTACGGGGGCCGGGCCGCCGGAAGCCTTCGGGCCGAACGCGGCGGCGGGAATGCCGTCGCCGCGGGTGCCCGCCGCACCCTGCGCCTGGGAGGTCCAGGCGGCGGTCTCCGCCTGGGCGAGCGGATCCATCTCCTCGTGGTGCTCTGCGTCGCGCACCAGCCCGAGCACGGTTTCGATGTGCCACGGGCTCGGGACGGTCAGCCGACAGCCCTCCAGGCGGGCCGCAGACCCCAGACCGTCCAGCAGCGCGGTCGGCACCGGCTCGTCGCTGAAGGGGTACCGGCTGGTGTGCCGGCGTCGGACGGCGTCGTGCAGGGTGGCCAGGTCGTGCTCCGCACCGACGGTTTCGTCGTGGGTCACCGTGGCGAGGAGCCATGGATCGGAGTCGTCCGGCAAGAGCCGTACGCGGACCGGGCGACCGTTCCAGGCCGCGGACACACGCAAGTTGAACAGTGCCGCGGCGCAACCGAGGTGGAGAGCACGGTGATTCGGGTCGGTTCGCGTCATGGCGCGTTCCGGATCACCGTACAGGGCGAGCGTGCTGCCGCTCGCGCGGAACACGAACTTCCATGGTTGGGCGTTGTGCATGGACGGGGCGGTGACGGCGTCGTCGACGAGCCGGGCCGCGGTGTCGGGGTCGAGGTCGAAGTGTGTTGCGGTCACGGGACTGGTCCTGTCTGTGCGGCCTCAGCTGTGTGCCACGACATGGTGTTCCTCCTGGAGTCGGATGGTCGGCTGCTTCCAGGCTGTTCCGTTCGCCGTGCCCCTGGGAAGGTCCGACCGGTCCAACCGGGGGCCGATCGGCCCTCCTCCGCGGTCAGCCATGCCGTCTTCGACATCCACGGTGACGGGCAGCGACGTGGGACGCGTACCTCGGTGGAACCGTGCGGAGCGGAAGGCCCTTCACCGGTGGGCGATGACGGCCACCGGGGCCGCCGCGTGGTGCAGGACAGCGTGGACGACCGAACCCAGGTGCGCGCCAAGGGGAGAGCGGCGCACATGGCGTCCCACGACGACGAGCCCGGCGCCCTGTGAAGTCCGGACGAGGTGCTCGCCCGCGGATCCCATGAACACGCTGTGGCTGACTTCCACGTCGGGGAACTTGTGCTGCCAGGGCAGCAGCATGTCGTCCACCATGTGTGTGACACTCCTGCCGATGTCCTGTTCGTTGTCCGGGTCGAAGAAGGGGACGTAGTTGTAGGCAGGGGGCATCTTCCAGCCGTGCACGGCCCGCAGCGGACAGTTGCGCCGGGCGGCTTCCTCGAAGGCGAAGTCGAGCACTCGGTCGCAGGTTTCGTGGATGTCGACGCCCACGACTACCTCGGCGTTCGAACCGGTGCCCGGGCCGTCCGGATCGTCGGCGACGCGCACGAGAACGACCGGGGTGTCGGTCGCGACCAGGGTGGACATCGCCACCGAGCCGATGATGAATCCCACCAGCCCGCCCAGGCCCCGGGAGCCCAGTACCAGGAGCACCGCGTCGGCGGCCTCCGCGGCGAGGGCGGCCGCCGGTCGGCCTTTGAGGCTCCGCGTAGTGATCTCCAGCTGCGGATGGCGCCGGTGCAGTTCCTCTGAGGTCTCGGTCAGCGCTTTGTCCGCCCACTGCTCTGCGTCCTGCCGTTCCAGACCGGGGACTACGGGGTCCAGGAGCCAGTCGACCGCGTGCACCAGTCGCAGAGGCACTTCCCGCACGACGGCCTCCTGCGCGGCCCAGTGTGCTGCTGCCCGGCTCTCCTTGGAGCCATCGACTCCGACGCTCACATGGTCCTTCATGGCAGTGACTTCCTTCGCGCGGTCGACGCCTCGTCACCACGGCATCGCATGGCGAGCGTGGTCGGCTTGAGCGGTCGCCGTGTCGTCGGTGCGGGCGGTGACACGTGATGCCACGGCGACGACCCCGTCGAGGTGCTCGACGAGGTTGCGCAGTACGGGGAGCTGACTTCGGAGCCCGACCTTGCCGTCGAGAGTGACGATGCCGTCCACCACGTGCACGTCGACGTCACCGGCCGGCACACCGAGTACCTCCGCCAGGACCTCGTCGGTCACTCGCCGACGGATCTCGGAGTCCGGGCGCAGGAACGTGCGAAGCAGGTCCCGGCGGGTGATGATGCCGACGAGCCGGTCCTCCAGGTCCACGACGGGGAGGCGTTCGACGCTGCGGCGGGTCATCAGCCGGGCGGCGTCGGCCGCTGTTTCCTCGGGGTGGACCGTGACCGCGGGCGCGGACATGACGTCGCCCGCGCTGGGCGGCACGGCCACTGAGCTGTTGTGCCGGGCCGTGTGCGCCAGCAGGTCCGTCTGCGAAACGACACCCACCACGCGGTCCTCGTCGTCCAGGACCGGGACTCCCGAGACGTCGTACTGGGCGAGCAGCTTCGCGACCTCCTTGAAGGGGGTGTCCGGTGTTGCGGAGGCGACCTCCTCGGTCATCAGGTCGGCCACTTTCAGGGGCTTCATGAGGTCCTCCTGCTCCGCCGTGTCACGCGAGCCGATGTCCGGTGCGGGGTCTGTCCCCACCATCCGTCGGAGCCCGCCCGTGATCGAGGGCCGAACGGTCCCGTCCTGGGGTCCGTAGGGACCCAGCCGGGGAGATGAGGACCTTCGGTCCCGGCGGTGGTCCCGGGCGGCCCTCGTCCCGGAGCACCGAGGGTGCCAACGTGAGTGGTGTCCCCCATCGGCTTCTCGGTTGGGAGGAATCGTGGAGAGCGCATTCCGTACCCCGGGCACCAGCTCGGTCGTCGTCGGCGTGGACGGCTCGCAGCCGGCACGCAGCGCCGCCCGGTACACCACCCGGGAAGCCGAGCCGCACAAGGCCTCGCTGCGGCTGCCGCACGTGTGGAACTTCGGGAGTCGGTCATGATCGGCCACCAGGCAGGAACCCGGTACATCGTCGTGGGGATCGACCCGGTCAGGGACTGGCACCTTTCCCTGGCCTGGGCCGCCGACGAGGCCCAGCGGCGCCGGCTGCCGCTGCGCCTGGTGCTCGCGGTACCGCCCCAGCACGACACCCATCACGTCGACGACACCCCTGGCCAGGTGTCCCTGAGGCGCGCGGGGGCCGAGAGACTGGCGCAGGCCGAGGACTGGGTGCGCAGCCGCCACCCCGAGCTGGGTGTCACCGCGGATCTGCTGGGCGGTTCCCCCGGCCCCGTCCTCGGTGGCGTGGCGCGGGACGCCCGCATGGTCGTGCTCGGCTCCCGCCATCTGAGCCGCACCGCGGAGTTCTTCAGCGCCGGCTCACTCGTGGTCCCCATCACCGCCCAGGCCGAATGCCCGGTCGTCGTGGTGGGCGACGCGGAGCACATCAGCCAGCAGCCGCCCTATGTCGTCGCGGGTATCGACGGCAGTGCGTCCGCCACGGCCGCGCTGGCCTTCGCCTCCGACGAGGCCGATCTCCGGGGCGCGGCGCTGCGGGTCGTCTGCGTCTGGCAGCGGCCGCTGATCATGCTGAATGAAGAGGAGGCGGCACTGCGGGCGCAGCGCACCCTGCTCTCCGAGGCCACCGCCGGGCTGTCCGAGAAGTATCCGGACGTGCACGTCACCCACGAGGTCCTCACCGGCCACCCGGTCGAGGAACTCGCACGGGCCGCCGAGCACGCCCTGGCCGTCGTCGTGGGCCGCCGCGGACGCGGCGGATACACCGGCATGCGGATCGGCTCCGTCGTCCACGGCCTCCTGCACCGTGCGCACTGCCCGGTGATCACCGTCCCCACCGGCTGAGCCCGCGATGACCGGCCGAGCGATCGCCACGGCCTCTGTCGGCTCCTCCGCTCCGACGGGACTGACGCAGGCCGAACGCCGGCTGGCCCGCTACGGCCGCAACGAGGTGGCACCACCCCCACCGGCACCGATCCACCAGCGGGTGCCGGCACAGCTCCGCGATCCACTGAGCCCGCAGGGCGCCCTCTCACGGCCTAGCAGCTGAGACCGGTGCGGGAACTGCTCACTGCGGTGTTACCGGCAGCTGCTGCCAAAGCCGGCTGTCCGAACCCTTCCGAGCTGCGCCGGACCCACCCCCTGGCGGGCGGGCCGCACCGGCTGAACGGCACGCCCGCCCGGCCGGGATTACCGTGAAGGAAGCGGCGCCCCACGGCTGCTGCCGCCCCGGAGGTGGACATGAGCGCAGGCGGTCGGTCCGCCCAGGCGAGCGGCGTGCCACGGCTGCGGCTGGACGAACTGCTCGACGAGCTCCAGACCCGGATCGACGAGGTCAGAGGCACCCGGGACCGGCTGAACGGCCTGCTCGAAGCCGTCATGTCGGTCGGCCGCGAACTGGACCTGCCCCAGGTACTGCGCGGCATCGTCGAGGCCGCGGTCGTCCTCGTCGACGCCGAATACGGGGCCCTCGGCGTCATCGGCGACGAGCAGAAGCTCGCCCAGTTCCTCCCCGTAGGCATCAGCGACGAGCTCCGCGCGCAGATCGGCGACCTGCCCTCCGGCCACGGCATCCTCGGCGAGCTGATCCGTCACCCGGAAGCGCTGAGGCTCTCCGAGCTCTCCGAGCACCCCGCCTCGTACGGCTTCCCGGCCCACCATCCCCCGATGCACTCCTTCCTCGGCGTACCGATCCGGGTCCGCGAGGACGTTTTCGGCAACCTCTACCTCACCGAGAAGCGCGGTGGCACCGACTTCGACGAGGAGGACGAAGCGGTCCTGTCCACCCTCGCCGTCGCGGCCGGCATCGCCATCGAGAACGCCCGCCTCTTCGAGGAGGTCCGGCTGCGCGAGCGGTGGCTGGCGGCCAGCTCCGACATCACCAGCGCCCTGCTCTCGGGCACTCCACGGGACGAGGTCCTCGAAGGCATGATGGAGCGCGCCAAGGACATCGCCGGCGCGGACATGGGCGTCTTCTACCTCCTCGGCCCCACGGGAGAACTACGCGGTTCCCTCGCCCTCGGAGAAGGCGCCGGGGCACACCGCGACATCATCCTGCCCAGCACCGAGGGCACCCTCGCCGAAGCCGCCCTCGCCAACGACGGCCTGATCACGGTCACGGACGTGGCGGCCGACGAACGCGTCACCGCCCAGCCGGAACGCTGGACCGGCTTCGGCCCGGCCGTCGCCGTCACCGTCGGCACCAAAGAGAAACTCAGCGGCGTCATGATGCTGGCCAGGCACCACGGCCGCCCCGTGTTCGCCCCCGCGGAGGTCGCCCCCCTGCCCGGCTTCGCCGGCCAGGCGGCCCTCGCCCTGGAGCTGGCCGACCGGCGCCACGACGCCGAGCAGATGAGCCTGCTCGAGGACCACGACCGCATCGCCCGTGACCTCCACGACCTCGCCATCCAGCGACTCTTCGCGACCGGCATGACCCTGCAGAGCGCCCAGCGCTTCGTCGACCACCCCGAGGCCTCCGAACGGCTCGCGCGGGCCGTCGACGACCTCGACGCCACCATCAAGATCATCAGATCCACGATCTTCGGGCTCCGTGAACACGAAGCGCCGGGGACACCCCTGAAGCTGCGCTCCCGAACCGTCCAGGCCATCGACGAGGCTGCCGCCGCCCTCGGGTTCGCCCCGGCACTGCGCATGGAGGGGCTGATCGACACCGACGTTCCCGCGGCCGTGGCCGAAGAGGTCCCCGCCGTCATCGGAGAGGCCCTGACCAACGTCGCCCGGCACGCGCGGGCCACCCGTGCGGAGGTCTCCGTCGTCGCGGCGAACGGCACGCTGACGGTCACGGTGACCGATGACGGCATCGGCCTCCCCGACGGCGGCCGGCGCAGCGGACTGCGCAACCTCGCCGAGCGTGCCGAGAAGCTCGGTGGGAGCATGGCGGTCACTGCGCGGGGTGCGGGGGAGACGGGGACCCTTTTGGAGTGGCGGGTGCCGCTGATCCGAACGTCGCCGTGACCTGCTTCTGTCGACCTGGCTAGTGTTTCGGATCGCCGATGTCGTGCTCGTGCTCGTGGACCTGGGCCGCGATCACGGCCGCTTGGACCCGGCGTTCCACGCCCAGCTTGGCCAGGAGTCGCGAGATGTGGTTCTTGACCGTCTTTTCGGACAGGTAGAGCCGCTTGGCGATCTGCCGGTTGGTCATGCCCTCGCCGATGAGTTCCAGCACGGCCCGTTCCCGCTCCGACAGAGCGGACAGCCGTGCGTCCTCCGGCTCCTTGGGGCCTTCCGGATCGCGCAGGGAACGCATCAGGCGGGCGGTGGTGGCCGGGTCGAGCATGGACTGGCCGGTTGCGACCGTCCGTACCGCGGAGACCAGGTCTGAGCCCTTGATCTGCTTCAGCACGTATCCGGCGGCACCGGCCATGATGGCGTCCAGCAGGGCGTCCTCGTCGTCGAACGAGGTCAGCATCAGACAGGCCAGGTCCGGCATGCGCGAGCGCAGCTCACGGCACACGGTGATCCCGTCGCTGTCGGGCAGTCGTACATCGAGCACGGCGACGTCCGGGCGCAGTGCCGGCCCGCGGGCCAGCGCCTGCTCAGCCGTGCCCGCCTCGCCCACGACGGCGATGTCCGGCTCGGAGTCGAGGAGGTCACGCAGCCCGCGGCGGACCACCTCGTGGTCGTCGAGGAGGAACACCTTGATCGGAGCCTCGGCAGAGGCGTTCGGATCGTCGGCCATGATCGCCCCTGGGTTGGTCCGGAATTCGTCGTATCAGCAGAATTGTCTCAGCAGGGAGCGCAGCGCACCCCATGGCACGACCTGGCGCTTGCCGACGGTACGGACTAGGCGGCTGCCGCACCGAGTGTGCTGTCCAGGTCCATCCTGACGTCCACCACACCTTCGACCGTGCGGATGGCCCGTGCGAGAAGCGGCACCAGGGCGCGGTCCCGCAGCGGGCCGTACAAGGTGACGACGCCTTCCTGGACGACGAAGTTCAAGGTCGTGCCGGGCGCCAGATCGGCAAGCACGGCTTGGCGGATCTCCTCTTCAAGCTCCTCGTCGGGCCGCAGGAACACCTTCAGGAGGTCGCTGCGGCTGACGACGCCCTCCAGCATGTCCAGCGCGTTGACGACCGGCAGGCGCTTGACGCCCTTGCGGGCCATGATCCTGGCGGCCTCGGCGACGGGTGCGTCGGGATGCACGGTGATCGCCGGGCTCGACATGAGCTCTTCGGCCAGCACTCCGGCGGCCTTCGACGCCTCCTCCGGCTGATCGGGCAGGGAGGGATCCGTTCGCCGGAACTCCTCCTTCGGCAGGAGGTCCGCCTCGGAGACGACACCGACGACCCGGCCCTCGCCCGCCAGGACGGGAACCGCGCTGACCTTCCACTGATGCATCAGCTCGACGATCTCCTTGTAGGACGCCTCAGGGCCGATGGCGATCGCGGTGTGCGTCATGACGTCACTGACGGTGTAGCGGGGTGCGGGCATGACCGGCTCCTTCGCCGTACGGCGATCAGAGGAAGCTGCCGCTGCCGTAGGGCGCGTACAGATCGAGAAGCCGTACGCGGGCCGCCTGCAGCCGATTGGCGAGGACCTGCCCGACCCAGTGGCCCAGGGCGGAGCCGAATGCCGCGTCGGCATCCATCAGGGTCCGTACGCGTGCCGCGTCGAACTCATACGCGCGGACGGGCGTCATCGCCTCGGCGCCCAGACGCCAGGAGTAGGGCTTGAAGAGCCACGAGCAGCCGATCAGCTGGCCGGCGCCGAGGCTTTCGATGGCGGCGGCGCGCCGCCCGGGTACGTGCACGTCCAGCGTCACGGTGCCGGACCGGACGATCCAGAATCGATCGGCGTGACCGCCCTCGCGGAAGAGATGCGTCCCCTCGTCGAAATTGACCTCGTGGGCCAGTTCCATCAGTTGGGAACGGCAGTCGGCGGGCAGCGCGGTGGCGAAGCGGGTGAGGGTGTTCACGAACGGCCTCCTTGATTCGGTCCTGTGTTCAGTCTTGGGGGTCCGGCTCATCCCGGGCATGGGCCCTGTGGCCCCCTCTGAGGTCCGACCGGCCCATGCCCGGAGGAGTGCACTCCGGAGACCCTGGCAACAGACGTCCCCCGCGGCTGCCGTCGCCGAGTCCCCTACGGACTACGCGACCGTTGGCCTCCCGCTCGACCGAGGTGGCCACGATGAATAACCGTCGATTCGGTACGGCCGGCACTCCCGCCGTCCTCCGGACGGCGCAGCGACGCGTGGAGGATCTCCCTACCGAGGAGGCGCTGGAGCTGCTGGGTTCCATGGAGTTGGGGCGCATCGTCTTCACCCGGCATGCGCTGCCCGCGGTCCGTCCGGTCAACCACCTGCTCGACGCGGGGGACATCATCGTCCGCGTTCAGGACGGCTCGACGCTCGCAGCCCTGCTCGCGACCCAGGAAGACGCGGGCATCGTCGTCGCGTACGAAGCGGACGCCATCAATCCGCTAACGCACCTGGGATGGAGCGTGGTCGCGACCGGCTACGCCACCGCCGTCACCGACCCCGCCGAGATCGAGCGCTACGCACACCTGCTCCGGCCCTGGGCCGCGGGTACCGGATCGGGTGCCATCCGGATCCGGCCCGACCTGGTCACCGGATTCCGCCTGAGTGAGGACGGCCCGTAGCCGTCGGCCCGTCGCGGCCGGCATCGGTGTGGTCGGCCAGACTTCGCAGGCTCACCGAGGCAGGCGGTCCCAGAACGAGCAGTGGTGCGCGGAGTGTGCGTCGACGGCGTGGATTCCGCCCGGTCCGGGAGCCAGTGACTGCACTGACCGGGGGAGTGGCGGCGCCGTGCGCAGGAGGGGCCAGTGCGGCGCGCCGGAGGTGTTCGGGTTGCCGGTGCGCGCGAAGCTCGTCCAATAGTCGACCATCCGGTCCGACAGAGCGCGCTGGGTGTCGGTCAGCGGTCGCTCGGTGGGGAGGGAGGAGAACAGGAACGGCATCTCGAAGCCGTGCGCGGCACCGTAGGGGAAGCCAGGGTTCGCCGGCAGACCGGCGAGGACCGGAGCGTCCGGATCGCTGAACTCGTAGCCGTAGAGGGGGAGGCCGGGGGCATGCACGGCGATGGCCCGGCCGGCCGCCAGTGTGGTGCAGGTGAAGGATCGATCCGTCAGCAGCGCGGCCCAGGCCAGAGCGGGCGTGGGGTGGCGCGATGCCGGATACTGCGCCTCGACGGCCGGTGCGTCGGCCCCGAAGGCGTCCACCAGGCGGGCGCGGTAGTCGTCCTCGGTGCTGATCGGGAAAGCGGCGAGCGACAGGCCGACGAACATCCGCATCTCGTCGTGGTTGGTGCCCAGGAGGACCGGCACGCGGTGGAAGCGTCCGGATGCCAAGGCCTGGTCGGGTGCCACGGGGAGCAGTGCGTTGCCGAAGGCGGGCCGGTTGAAGGACTGCATCAGCTGCGCGGTCGCGAGACGATCCGTACTCTGCCCGCGCAGGCACGCCAGTATGTCGTCTCCGCCACCCGCTGTGCAGCCCAGTTGCCGGGCGGCTTCCGCGCCGGCCGTCTGGACATCGGTCTCCGGGGCGAACGGCTCGTACGCGGGTGTTCCGGGAGCGAGAGCGCCGCGCGGGAAGGACGTGAGGCAGGAACCGCTCTGGAGTACGGCCCGCTGGAAGAGCCCGGCGGCCGTCGGTGAGGTGAGGTGTGCACAAATGCTGAGGGCACCTGCGGACTCACCGAACAGCGTGACACTGCGCGGATCACCGCCGAAACGCGCCGCGTTCCCCTGCACCCAGCGCAGGGCGGCCTGTTGGTCCGCCAGGCCGAACGGCGGGGCGGAACCCAACCCGGAGTGGCCGAAGTAACCGAAGATCCCCAAACGGTAGTTGACCGTGACGACGACCGCGTCACCCCGGACCGCCAGTCGTTCGGCGCTGTAGTCACTGCCGGAACCGCCCAGGAACGCACCGCCGTGCATCCACACGAGCACGGGCCGCATCTTCGCCGCCGGCTTCGGCGTCGGCACGGTGACGTTGAGGTAGAGGCAGTCCTCCGAGCCGGCGACCCCACTCGCACCTGGTGTCGGCATCTGCACACAGCGTTCGGCCGGCTTCGTCGCATCCCGGACGCCATGCCACGGGGCGGCGGGGGCGGGGGCGCGCCAACGGAGCGGTCCGGTCGGCGGCGCGGCGTAGGGAAGGCCGTTGAAGGTGGTGTAGGAGCCGTGGGACACACCACGTACCTGGCCGTGGTCGGTTCGGACGACGGTACCGCTCGGCCCGGCGGAGTGCGCGGAACCGGGTGCGCCGGCCGCCGGTACGGCGGTGGCCGTGAGTAGTGCCACCGCGCCGAGGAAGGGGAAGAACACCGCACGAAGGGCGGCTCTTCGGCATGGACGTGGTGCCGGCGTGACAGGAGACATACGTATCCACCGTTCTTGGTCGGGTCGGCGTGGTGCGGGGCCCGCACAACACCGGTGAGGCCACAACGAGGCCTGGGCGGGGGAGCGGTGCGGACCGACGCGGTCAGTGCTCAATACGCTAGGACCTCCCGTGCACTGGAGGTTCAAGAGACTGTGACGCAAGACACCTGGAGCATCGGTGAACTCGCCACCGGAACGGGGGTGCCGGTGAAGACGCTCCGCTACTACTCGGACAGCGGTCTGCTGCCCGTGGCCGGTCGTAGCACGGGCGGTCATCGGCGTTACGGCCCGGACGCGTGGGAGCGCATCCGTCTCATCAGGCGCCTACGGGCGCTGGACACCCCCATCGCGACGATCACGCAGGTGGTCACCGGTGAGTGCTCCCTCGGCGAGCTGGTGTCGACCGAGCTCGAATCGGTGCAGGAACGACTGACCGAACTGCGCTGGCGTCAGGCCACACTCGAGTCCCTGGACGACTGCACGGGTGAGGAACGGCTGCGGCGTCTGGAGATCCTCTCGCGTGTGCAGCGGCTCCCGCAGGCGCGTCGTACGCTCACGGATCACTGGTATCGCGAGCTGTCCGCGGCCATGCCCAAGCGCCGACTCGACATGATGATCGCGATGCTGTCCCCCGACCCTCCGCAGGACCCCGCGCCCGCCACGGTCCTGGCCTACGCCGAGCTGCATCTGCTCATCTCCACGCCCAGTTTCACCCGCTGGACCCAGGACCACGACGAAGAGATGAGGGACGGCCCGGCCTTCTACGGGGAGATCGACGATGCTGCCGCTCTCACGGTCGCGGCTTTGGCCCAGGGGCTGCCGCCCAGCGCCGGGGATGCGGTGAACGCTTTCGTGTCCGCCCACGCACGAGCCCGACGGGAGTCGGACACGCCCGCCTTCCGCGAGCATCTGCACGGGCTGGTGTCGAGGTCATCCGGCTTCGACCCTCGCCTGGAGCGCTATTGGGCTCTGGTCGGCACCGTCACCGGCGGGCGCGTGCTGAACATGACGGTGGCCCATCGATGGCTGACCGACGGATTGTCGATTTCGATAGCCGAAAACGCGCCTTCGACGGTGAGGCGGTGAGGGGAGCGATCTCCAAGAAGCCTGTGACTGGGGAGGAAAGCCCAAGGAAGCGGGTCAGACGCCGGGCGGGGGCGTCAGATCGAACCGTGAGATGACGTCGGGCAGCCAGGCGGGCCGCCCGAACTCGAGCCCGTACTTGGCGGCGAGCACCGGTATCGCGTCCTCTGTCGGTGGCGGCCCGTCGGCGAGCATCTCGGCCAGCTCGCGGAAGAAGTGTTCGAATCCGGCCGGGCTGATGATCTCGATCATTCGGGCCGGGACGGAGCCGGCGTTCCACATGGCGTGGAGTTCCCCCCGCGGCTTGGTGATGTAGCCGCCGGAGCCCAGAACGGTCTCACGGTCGCCGGAACGGAAACCGATCTCGCCCTCGGTGACGATCGAGTACTCGTCCTCTCGGGTGTGCAGGTGGGGCGGCACCAATGCCCCGACCGGGAAGGGGTGCTCCACGACGGAGACCGCGCCACCGGTGTCGTCCCCCCACAGCTTGAAAGCGACCCCGATCGAGCCGAGGAAGGCCTCGGTCCCTTCGCCGGGGCGAACGATGGTGAGCGGCGGGGCCAGCGGCTCTGTCATGGTGATCACTCCCTGACAGGATTTGGAGATACACTGGTGTTTATTTAATAGTTTCCACCGCGGGCCCGGGGGCGTCAAGTTTTGAGTGAACAGAAGCGTTCTACGAAATCGCGTGGCTACGAGATGCGCAAACGCGCCGAGGACGTGAGCCGGACGCGGCAGCGCATCATCGAGGCCGCCACGCATCTGCACGGGACGGCGGGCCCGGCATCGACGAGCATCGCGGCGATCGCCGACCGCGCCGGGGTCACCCGGCTGACCGTGTACCGGCATTTTCCGGATGAGACGTCGTTGTTCGAGGCGTGCTCGGGACACTGGCTGTCGCTGCAGAGGCTGCCCCGGCCCGAGGGATGGGGCGCGTTCGAGAACCCCTTCGAGCGGCTGGCGGCCGGGCTCACCGACATCTACCGCTTCTACCGCTCGGGCGAGCAGATGCTGACGCTCGTCATCCGCGACCAGCACGCCGTACCCCAACCGATCCGGGAGGCCCGGGAGGAGCTGACCCGCAAGTACGTCGAAGTCCTGGCCGGCGCATGGCCTGAGGCCGGATCCCCGGTCCGGCGGGCGGTGATCGGCCATGCCGCGGCGTTCTCGACGTGGCGCTCGCTGTGCCGGGAGCAAGGGCTCACGGACCGCGAGGCGGTCGAGGTCATGGTCGCGCTGGTGGAAGCGGTTGGCACGAAGTCGTGAAGGTGTTGCGCGGAGCCGCCCGGTTGTCGATCTCCTCGCCGAGTTGACGGGCCCGCAGGTCAGTCCCGGTACACGACGATGAAGGCGCCACGGGGATGGGAGCCCGATCGACCTGCCGTCTCCGCGAGGGCGCGGCGCAGGTCGTACAGGTGGGTGGTGGCGAGTTGGAGCGGGGGCTCGTCCGGCTGGTGGGTGGTACCGCGTGGGTAGTCGGTGTTCGGTTGCGTGGTCATCTCGATGTGGCAACCGAGGACGTGGGTGATCGGGCGGGTCGCGCAGAAGTCCACGAGTCGCTCCACCGTGTCGGCGTAGGCCGCCCGGTCCTCCACGTAGAGGCGCCCTGGGTAGAGCGAGTCGCCGGTCAGCAGCAGACCCGTGTGCCGGTCGTGGAAGACCAGGGCGGCGGCCTGGTGGCCGGGCCCGGGGACGAGGTCGAGGACACGTCCGCCCAGGTCGAGCTCGGCGGTGCCGTGCGGCCAGTCGTCGAGTCCGAAGTGGGCCGTGACCTCGTCCAGCCCCGGGCCGACGATCGTGGTGTCCGGTCGGTCGGCGAACTGTCCGTCGCCCGCGATGTGGTCGCCGTGCCCGTGGGTGTGAGCGACCGTCAGCCCGTACCGTGCGCGGGGATTGCGCATCAGCCAGTCCTCGATCAGGGCGTCGACGGTCGCGCGCAGGGGGAAGTAGCCGGGGTCGGCGGTGGCGCCGGTATCGATCAGGAGCGCCCGTTCGTTCCCGAAGAGGAGGAAGAGGAACGGCGCCTCGTAGTGCACCGACTTGTTCTGGCGCAGGATCACCGTGTTCTGGGTGTACGCGTGGACCTGGATCTCAGGGGCGGGATCGTGCTTGGGGGAGGGCCAGCCCGCGTGCCACACGGCGTCCAAGCTGCCGGGGACCGGGGCGCCGACGAGGAAATCGATCACGACCCCAACCTATCGCCGCCGCCCTCGAATGGATACGTCATATCCCTCGGGGCCCACCCGATCCCTGTGGTGTTCTGGCACCGTTCGGGAGCTCGACTGTCGCCAAGCGGGCAGTTGGGGGCGTGCCACTGACGGTGCGTGGTCCTGCCGTGCAGGTAGTAGGCGGGCACGTCGGGCGTCGAGCTGAGGCAGTGGCCATCGCTCCACGTGGGAGGAGATCGTACGGATCATCGTCGAGGAGTCGGGCCGGCTCGCGAACCGCAGGTCCGCCTGCGAGATCCCCAGACACAGCGACACCGTCCACAGCGCGATACCGAGGTGGGGGTGGCGAAAATGCGCTCCTACCAGCCGGGTGAGGCCGACGCCGGCCATCGGCGCGGCAAAGAGCAGACCGAAGCCGATGTGCTTGAACAGGGACGCAACCGTCCCCAGATGCATCTGACAGACGGGCGCGAGCAGCGCTGTCGCGCAGAGCAGCGAACCCAGCAGTGCCCGCTGCAAGCGGGTGGGCCGGCCGGGCCGGGAGGGGAGCGGCGACTCGTGCATGCGGCCGCGCAGGGCGTACGAGATCGTGCCCCCGACCGCTGTGAGGAACATCAGTCCGCCCCACTGGCTCGACTGCTCCAGCAGGAATACGGCACCGTCGGAGCCGTGCTCGCGGTTGGTCATGGTCATGGTCATGGTCTGCCGTAGGCCGGCCAGCAGGTCCGTGCCGTACGTGCCGTACGTGCCGTACGTGCCGTACGTGCCGTACGTGCCGTACGTGCCGAGGGCGAGCAGGGCGCCGATGCCCAGGGCGAGCAGCAGAGGTCGCAGGAAGGCCTTGCCGCGCCGGTGCGGCAAAGCGGCGAGCAGGGCCAGCCCGATGACGGTGGGCAGGTACAGGCCGGAGGCGTGCTTCACCCCGACGGCGAGGGCCGCGACGGGTGCGGCGAGCAGCACGCCGGGAGCAGGCATCCGAGCGGTGCGCACGACGATCCAGGTGGCCAGAGCCAGGAGGAACATGGCGGGCGCGTCGTAGGTGGCCAGATGTCCCATGACGATGGTGGACTGCACGACGGAGAACAGGGCCGCCGCGGCCAGCCCGGCCCGCTCGTTGAACAGGCGCCGTGTGAAGGAGTAGAGCAGTCCGGTGGTGCCCAGCATGAAGAGCAGGCTGAGCGCCCGTGCACCGTAGAGCCCGAACGTACCGTCCACGGCAGCAGCCAGTACCGGGTACAGCTGGGGTGAGCCGGAGAGGTATGCGGTGTGGTGGAACGGCAGTGGTGTGCCGTGGAGCAGGTGACTGAGCTCGGCGTGTCCGGCGGTCAGGTACAGGGCTTCGTCCTGGAACGCCGTACCGGACAGCCTCAGGGAGAGCATTGCCTGGAAGGCCAGTACCGCCATCAGGACGGCCCTGCTGACCCAGGTGCGCCGTCGGCAGCCTGTCGGGCTCCAGGCAGCCGCAGGAACCTTCGGGAGGCGGTAAGCCGCCGCGCTGGGGTCACCGGGCTGTGCCGGGACGGGGGAGCGGGTCTGGGAACCGCGCTCTGTGGGCGTCATCGGACTTTCCGCACGTCAAAGCCGTACAGGTCGTTTTCGGCCTGGCGCCTGAACTCGGCGGTGCCCTCCGGGCTCGCGGTCAGCCGCCAGTCGGCGCGCGCTTTGTAGTCGAACCAGGCGAACCCGATGATGTCGGGGGAGGAGTGGATGCCGCTGAAGAGCGCGCGCACGTGTTCCGCCCGGCGCTTTCCCGGCATGGCCGCGGTCTCCACGAGGAGCCGAGGTTTTCGGCTGAACCTGTCGATTTCCGTCATGGTCGCCCCGAACAGGCCGTTGAAGGAGTGCGGATCCCAGTCGGTGAAGTAGCCGACCAGGCCGACCCAGTCGACGTACGTGTCGCCCGGGTAGTAGGGGCTCAGATCCTTGTGGGTGCCTGGTTGGACAATGTTGGGTGACCAGGTCCAGATCACGTTGGTGGCTCCGACCTTTGCGAAGAGATCGTGGATGTGGCGCCATGCCCGGACGTATTCCCGCGGCGTGGTTTCGGCGGTCCCCCACTGTTCCCAGTCGCCGTTCATTTCGTCCGCGAAGCTGATCGCGATCGGGATGTTCAGGGTCCTGACGGCCTTCGCGTACTCACGGACGTACCTGTCGGAGGCGCCATCGGCGATCCGGGTCGGTGTCGTGCCGTGCGGCTCCCAGGACACGACCGTGACCGCCCCCGAGTTCCAGGCGTTGCGCGTGCCCGATGCGTCGAAACCGTCGCCCCAGCCCGCGAAATAGTGGATCAAATTCGGTTGTTTCCCGACCGTCCGGGCCCAGTCGTGCACCGGCGCCATGGAATGCGGCGCCTTGGGCCGGGACACCCCGAAGTACTTCTTCGAAGGGTGCAGCAGCGGGCGTACGTCGTGAGGGGGGCTCCCGGCACCGGCCTCCGCGCGGAACCGGTCGGCCGTGAGGCCCTGCGTACAGGCAGCCACCGAGAACACCAAGGAGCCGAGTGGCACGAGCAGGGCGGCTGCGACAACGCGATTCAGGCGCATCAAGCCGCTCCTGCCGCACGAGGCTCCAGCAGCACTCTTGCGACGATCGCCGCGTAGAACAGTCCCGAGGACAGCAGAAGGATGAAGTCGGCAGGATCAAGGGTGAGCGAGCGCCATGCGGCGGTGGCCACCCAGAGCAGGGCGGTCCCGCCGCCCCACCACCACATGCCGATCCGATGGCGTTTCGTGCCACTGCGCTTCGCGGCACGGGACCCGGTCGCCTGCCATCCCACACGGCGCCCACGCAGGCCATCCCAGATCGCAAAGAAGTGCGCCCATCCGTACATCATCCGCACCGCCCACGCCTCCAGCCGGTAGGGAACCCGGTGCCACAGAGGGAAAACAGTGGTCGTATAAACGATGCTGGGCAAGACCAGCCAGAGGGACTCCACGGTGGCTTTCTCCGGAAACGCCAGCAGCAGCAGAATCGGAATGAGAGGCGCCGCGAAAGTGAACAGGGCCGTATGGATGTAGTAGAGGAAACCCGATAGGTAGCACAACCTGCTGGAAGTCCGCATCGTGGTCTGCCAGAACTTCACACTGCCCAGCAGACTCATGGAACCGGCACACCAGCGGTACTGCTGGTGGAAGAACGCCTCCGCGCCGTCCGGGCAGACACCCGTCGCCAGCGCGACCGGCACGTAGCGAAGGCCCCACCCGAGACGCCGCAGATCGAAGCCGGTGTGCACGTCCTCCGAGTGCTCGATGAGAGTGGTACCACCGTTCTCCTCGAGCGCTGCGCGCCGGTAGACGGCACAGCTGCCGACGCAGATCGCCCCGTCCCTGCTCTGCCGGGACACCTGAACGGCACGGTAGAAGAGCTCCTGTACGGCGCCGGCACCACGCTCGATCCAGTTCTGGGCGTCCAGTACACGGAAGTACTGCGGGGACTGGACGATGGCAAGCTGCTCGTCGGCCGCCAGATAGGGGAGGAGTTCGTGCAGCAGATCTGCGCGTGGGGCAAAATCGGCATCGAGAACAAGAATGTACGTGCCGTCGGTGCGGCCGAAGCCGAAGTGTAGATTACCGGCTTTCTTGAACCATCCCCGGTTGCTGCGAGTGGCATAGCGGAAACCGAATTCTCCGGCCATGGCCCGCAGTTCAGGGCTGGCCGAATCGTCCAGGACGAACGGTTCGCAGTCGCCCGGGTAGTTGTCCACGAGTGCGCGGACATGCGCCCAGGTATTGTGCAGAACCTCGATCGGCTCGCCGCACACCGGCAGGAAGACGTCCACCGAAGGATAGACGGCAGGGCGCCAGTCGCCCACGAGCCTTCGATGCCGCACGAGATCGAAATCCCTGCTGAACAGATTCACCCGCAGCGAAGCCACGTAGTAGAGCATGGTGAATGCCAGGAGCGGGGCGAGCAGCCACAGCAGCGGCGCGGAGTGGATCAACCGGAACTGACTCACCACCAGGCAGCTTATGCTCACCACCGACGCGACGATCAGCACCCACAGGCGGCGTCCGACATAGGCGTACTTCTCGGAGTCCGATGGCGGAACCGGCAGCAGGCCGGGGGTAGCCGACCCGTCCGATGGTTGCCGTAGACCCTGTCGACTTCTTGCACCTGACCGCGCGACACGAGCGGCCTCAACTGAACTCATACAGGTCTCCTGAGCTACCGCCTCGCAGGGATCGAGGCAATACGCCGGGAAACATAAGACGGTGTCACAGGGCGTCGCGGTTAACGCGATCCAATGTTCCGGTACTTAACTCGAAATAATGCAACGGGTTACCCGAAATGACACAGAGGTACATTGATGTGATATTTGTACTGATCTTCAACCCCCGCTGGAAATGCTCCTATCACGCTCACGTGTGCCGGCCCTCCTGGGCGAAGCGCAGCAGGAGCAGGGCGATGTCGTCGGTACGGGGGGCTCCGCCGCGGGCCTGGCCGATGAGGTCGTCCGCCAGCGTGCTCACCGGGTGGCGTTCGTGGGTCGCGCTGATGCGGGCGGCGACCGACGCGATGCCGTCCTCCAAGTCCTCGCCGGGAACCTCGACCAGCCCATCGGTGAACAAGGTGAGCAGGGTGCCCGGCTCGAACGGGACCTCGACGGCCGTGTACGAGGCGTCCGGGTCGATGCCGAGGAGCAGCCCGGGCGGCAGGTGGAGCACCTCCGCCGGGCCGCCGGCGTGGCGCAGCAGCGGGTGCGGGTGGCCCGCCGTGGCCAGGTGGGCGGTGCGGGCCGCGAGGTCGATGTGGGCGTACACGCAGCTGGTGAACAGTCCCGGTTCGAGGTCGGTCAGGAGGCGGTTGGTGCGGGCGAGGACCTCCGCCGGGGGCGCGCCGGCGGTGGCGTGGACGGCCGTGCGGACCTGCCCCATGAGGGCGGCGGCGTTCACGTTGTGGCCCTGGACGTCGCCGACGGCGGCCGCGACGGTGGTGTCGTCGATCCGGATGAGGTCGTAGAAGTCGCCGCCGATGTCGAGCCCGTGCGCCGCCGGCAGGTAGCGGGCGGCCACTTCGAGGTGCGGTACGCCGGGCAGGGCGCGCGGCAGCAGGCCGGTCTGCAGACTGTGGGCGAGCTGGTGGGTGGCGTCGTAGAGGCGGGCGCGGTCCAGGGCCTGGGCGATGAGTCCGGCGAGGGAGGTCAGGATCGCCCGTTCACCGGGGACGAACGTACGGGGGCGCGCGTAGGCCAGGATGAGGGTGCCGATGGGCCGGCCGGACGCGATGAGGGGCAGGAAGGCCCACGCCGCCATTCCGTCCCCGATCAGGACGGCCGGGAAGGCGGCCGCGAGCTCGCCCGCGTCCGCGAAGAACAGCGGCTCGCCCGTGCGCAGGCCATGGGTGCTGGCCGTGTGGACACCGAGCGGGATGCCGTCGTAGCGGTCCATGAGCTCGGCCGTGTAGCCGCGGAAGCCGACGATGCGCAGGCGCTGCTCCTCGGCCACCAGAAGGGCCAGGGCCTGGGCACCGAGCGCGGGAACGAGCAGGTCGGCAGCGTGGTCGACGACGTCGCGGGCGTGGACGGCCTCCGTGAGGGCGGCCGCCAGGTGCATGAGCTGGTAGAGGGCGGTGGCCCGGCTGGGTGAGGGCTCCGCGGGGGCGGCTGTCGGCGGGGCGGGCGGCGGGATGGGTTCCTCGGCGGCGACCGGGGTGATGCGGACGCTGATCCCGGTGTCGTCCGGGTAGAGGTCGAAGCGCAGGTAGCGGCCGATCGGGGGCGCGGCGGTGAAGCTGCGCGGCAGTCGGCTGATCGCCGCGGCCCGGTAGTGGTCCTCGATGACGGGGGTGTCCATCCAGGGCAGCGCTTCCCAGGGCAGGGCGCCGCGGAGGCGGGAGACGGGTGCGCCCAGCAGCTCGGCCGCCTCGGCGGTGATGAAGGTGATCGTGCCGTTCAGATCGAGTGCGCAGTTGCCTCCGGGCAGCCGGCGGATGAAGGCCATGGCGGCGGCTGCCTCGACCGGTCCGGGCGTGGGAGGGGGAAGCGGTCGCAGCATGACCGGGTGCGCCGGCGGACGGACGGGGTGTCCGGCGTCGGCGGCCCGGCGCAGGTGGTTCGCGAGACGGCCGCAGGCCGAGTCCACGGCGGCGCGTTCCCGGTCGGTCAGGTGGGGCGCGTGGGAGCCGGGCCACAGGAGTACGAGACCGGCCCCGGTGGGCTCCGCCGCCTCGGGCGCCGGGTCGGGGACGAGCGGGGCGGCGGCGAGGGCGAAGTCGTACGGCAGGACGAGGCCGAGGCGGGGGTAGCGCCGGGCCGTCTCCTCCTGGCCGCCCAGCCAGACGAACCGCCCGTCGCGGACCGCGTCGGCCACGGGGATGGAATCGTCCATGACGACCCGGGACCAGGGCAGCGCGAACTCACGGGCCAGGCCGAGGGTCATCGCCAGGTGCAGGACGCGCCGGTCGGGGTCGGGCAGGTAGATCATGCCGATGGACGCCCCTGCGGCCGCGCACGCCCGGACCAGGGCCTCGCCGAGCGCCCGCTGATCGGCCGCCTCAGCCGCCTCAGCTGCCTCGGCCGCCTCAGCTCCCTCGACGCCCTCGGCGGGCTCGGGCCGCTCGGCTCCCTGGTCACGCCCTGGAAGGTTTCGCACGCGTCCATGGTCCCCCCACACGCCGCCCGCGCGTCGTCACCGGCCCGCCCCGGCGAGCCAGCGCCCGTTCGCCTCCGGCCCGGTGTGCGAGCGGACGGTTACGGGGTGTCACGGCGCGGGTCGCCGGCTCCTGGCTGATCGGGCGCTTGAGAACCTCGATGATCTCGTTCGGTGCATGCTTCGGTTCCTCCGCTCAGCTCAGTTGCTCGGCCAGCCCGACGATGATGCCTTCCGGGCCGCGGAGGTAGCAGAGCAGATAGCTGTCCTCGAACCGGGCGATCTCGCCGACGAGTTCGGCGCCGTGAGGGCGCAGGCGGGCAACGGTGTCCTCGATGTCGTCGACGGCGAACATGACGCGGTGCGTGCCCAGAATGTTGTGCGGCCGGTTGCGCGGCCCGGCGCTGGTCGCCGCTGGGCTGCGGTACTTCGCCAGCTCCAGCCGGCTGTGACCGTCCGGGGTCCGGACCATCGCGATGTCACAGTGGACGCCGTCGAGTCCGGTGCACTGGTCGGCGACGAGGCCCTTGACCTCCGCCCTGCCCTCCAGCTCCATACCGAGCTCCACGAAGAACGCGATGGCGGCATCCATGTCCTCGACGACGATGCCGACGTTGTCCATCCGCTGAATCGCCATGCCGGTTTCTCCTTCTTCCTCGTACGGCCGACGGCGGCCGCTGATGTCCCTGGGACGGAGCCGGTGGCCCGTTCTCGACATCCGCAGACCGCCGAATCCGAGAAATCCGGATCGAGCCCCACCACCGCTGCAGCAGACCCGCGAGCCGGGCGCCACCACCGAGGGTGAGTGCGGCACGGGCGGCCGCTCCCATGAAGACGATCAGCTCAGCCGCAGCGTACCGCTGCCTTGCAGCGCCGGACCGCAGCCCGGGGCCGGTGTTGTTGTCGACTCCGGGGCGCGGCTCCGGGCGACGGTTCCGGGCGGGGGCTCCGGGCGACGGGCCTCAGCGGGGTCCGATCTCCCAGCTTGCCTGGCGCTGGGAGGTATTGCCGTCGCAGTCGGCCGCGGTGAACGTGACCTCGTAGGTGCCCTGGTGGGTTGCGTTGCCGCTCACGACTCCGGTGGTCGCGTTCAGGTTCAGCCCCGGGGGCAGGCCGGTGGCGGTGAACGTGACGCGTTGACGCTGGGGGTCGGGCGCCCGCAGCCGAACCATGACCTCGGCACCGACCGCACTGCTCTGCGGGTTGACCCATTTCAATGACGGGGCTTGTGGCGCCGGGGGGATCGGGTCGCTGCCGTCGACGCCCACCGCGAGCCATGCCGCGGCCACGGTCTTGGTCTCGGTGCTGCGGGCGCCGTACAGGTCGGTCGCGGCGCGCAGGGTCGCGTCCCGGGCCCCGGAGAAGTTGGAGTTGGGTACCAGGTAGCGGGTCAGCGCGCGGTACCAGATCTTCCCGGCCTTGTCGTTGCCGATGCCGGTCACCGCCGGTGCTCCGCCGCAGGTCGGGCTGTTCCCCCATGCGGACTGCCCGCTGCCCACGGCCAGCTGGTAGAAGAACTTGTTGCTGATCCCGCCGATCTGGTGATTGGGCTGGTCCCCGTCGGTCACCCCCGGCGTCCAACAGCCCTTGGAGGCGCCGTCCTTGGTGGGGTCGTCCATGTGGCGCAAGGGCTTCTCGCCCACGCCCTCGCCGATCGTGTAGTCGGGCCGGTCCTTGCCGCTGTTCGCCGAAAACTCCACCAGGGTGGCGAAGATGTCGCTCGTGGACTCGTTCAGGCCGCCGGCCTCGCCGTTGAGATCCAGACCGGCGGTCACGCCGGTGATGCCGTGCGTCATTTCGTGGGCGACCACGTCGGTGGCGTTCCATGCGGCCTTGCCGCCGGCCGCCGGGCCCAGGAGCGTGCAGCCGCAGTCCGGCTCGTACTGGGCGAAGAACTCACCGTCCGGCGGGCCCACGTCGGTGAAGAGGCGGGGGCCGGTCCCGTCATCGTGAATGCCGCGCCTTCCGTGCTGCTGCAGGAAGTAGTCCCAGGTCCGCGCGGCCGCGACGTAGGCGTCCACGTCGGCGGTCTGACGGTCGTCCTTGCTTCCGTTGCCCCAGACGTCGTCGGCGTCCGCCGACGGCCTGCCGAAGCCCCAGCCGCGGAAGTAGTCGTTGGCCATGTTGCGTACCTGGAGACCGCCGCGCCCTGGATCCACCATCACGAAGTCGCCTTCGGGACTGCGGCTCGTGCTGATCCGCACGTCACCGTTCTGGTAGCCGTGCCCGAGGCCCGAGCCGACCGGCCCGGCCTGGGCCACGCCCGTCATGCCCAGAGCCAGCAGAGCCGCCGCTGATGCGATCGCTTTCGTTGTCATCCTCACGCACCCGGGACGTTCGAGGGGCGATGAGGTTGCTTCCTCCGGTGACGTTCGTGCCAGGGCGGCTCTTCGGGCTGTACGCGCACGGTCACCCCGCCGCCGCGACGCAGGGGCAGGGTTTCGCCGTACGGCAGTGCCGTACGCGCGTCAGCGGGTGAGGAAGCGGGTGGCGCCCACGTAGACGCGGCCGGTGGAACCGATGGGCTCCTCCTTGACCGGGTCACCGGTCCGAGGCGAGTTGATCATCATGGGTTCGCCGTTCCTCGTCCCCGAATAGATGCCGACGTGGGTGACGTCGGTGCCGGTGGCGGGACGGAACGCGACGATGTCGCCGAGCCTGAGGTCCTCCGTACCGGTGATCCGCACCCCCGCGGCCGATCCGGCGGGTACCTGCCCGCCGCCCGCGTCGAACTGCGGCTGGGCGTCCCGGGGGATCGTCACGCCGAGGGCGGAGTAGACCTGGCCGGTGAGACCGGAGCAGTCGTAGCCGAATCCGGAGGTGCCCGACCACAGGTAGGGCAGACCCATGAAGGCGCGTGCGGCGGCGACCACGTCCGCGCCGCTCGGTGCGGCCGGCACCCTCGCCAGGTCGTCGGCCCGGAAGAACAGCCGGCCACCGCTGGGGGAGTAGGCGGTGACGACTCCGGGCCGCGGACCGGCCTTCACCGGGAAGGAGGTGTTGTACGAGTACTCGCCCGCCTGCCCGGATTGGCGCCCGGCGAGTGCCGCCTGGGCGGTGGTGAAGCCCCGGGCCGTGGGGCGGGCAACGCGTTCCTCGTGCGTACCGCCGGGCGGGCGCCGGTGCTCCGAGGTCAGTTGCCGGTCGGGAATCCAGCCGGGGTAGGCGCCCCGTCCTGCCTGGTCCCGGGGGGTGGGCTGGCCGTGCACCCATACGTGGTCCCAGAGGAGACCGCCGTGCCACTCGGTGCGGTCGACGGTCACCTGGACGCCGTGGAGAGCCTGCGTCTCCCCGGCGACCTCACGCCGCTCGTCCAGGGACATGGTCGTCAACCAGCCGCGGATGTCCGCGGGATTGGTGGTCGCCGGAGCATCCACGGGTCGGACCTGTTCGGGGCTCACCCAGACCTGAGCGACCGTCACGCTGACGTAGCAGGTCGCGGCGCCGTCGCAGGGACGTGGCGCGGCGGATACGGAGGGGCGGTCCGGGGTGGTGGGAGCCGCGGGGACTGCGGCGGCGGCCGGAGTCGCGAGGGCGAGGAGCATCGCAGCGGTTGCCGTCAGGACGGTCTTCACGGAATACATGCGTCGATCCTGTCCAGGGCAGCGCGCCTGCGAACCCCTCCGACCCGGTCGTCTCCCGCGGGTCGCGGTCAGGCCTGCCGGTCGGCACCCGCGGGCAACCCTCCACCTGCTGGGGGCGCAGGTCAGCTGCGGCTGCGCCCGAAGTTGCCGGCCGAGCTGGTCGGCAAAAATCCCTGTCCGATGAATGGATCTTGGTGATGGATGCCCGGAGCGGAGAAGACTCTGGAGTCCCCGACCTGATGCGGTTGATCGACGGCAGGTCGGCGGCCTTCCGTGCCGCGGTCGCCGCCGCGCCCAGGCTCGACGTGCAGGTGCCGAACTGCCCCGAGTGGACGCTGTTCGCTCTGGTGCAGCACCTGGGCGACGGGCGGCGCGCCTGGGCCGCCACCGTTGCCGCGAGCCCTGACGCGATGGCCAAGTCCGTGCCGCCGCAGGGCGCCCCGGCCGCACCCCCGGGAGCGAGAGGCCCTGCTGGCCTGGCTGGCGGAATCGCCGCAGGAACTGCTGGACGCCAGCTCCAGGAGATCGCGCTGCACACCTGCTACGCCCAGATCACCGTGGGCGGCCCACAGCCATTGCCGGTCGAGGTGACACTCGATGGCGTCGAGGAGTTCCTGTCCACCTGCAACGCGACGACGAGCGCTCGGCCGCACAAGCCCACGGTCTTCGAGTACCACGCCACCGAGGGGTGCTCCTGGCGCCTCACGGTCGACGGTGACGGCGCACGCCCCACCCGCATCCCCGAGCCCGCCGGTCAAGAACTGGGAGTGGCCGGCGCCTCCCTCCGGGGAACGGCCGGCGAGCTCGTCCTCACCCTCTACGGTCGCATCCCGCCGGACTCCCTGGAACTCGGCGGCGACCGAAGCGTCTTCGACCAGCTCATCGCCCGGGAACCGGAGGCGTAGGACACGACGATGCGCCCGCCCGTGCTGCCAGGGGTCCGGTGAAACGAATGCGCCCCGAAGGCGGTTCAGGCGCGAGGGAGTGCCGGGAGGTCTTCCTCGACACGGCCCTTGCAGCGTTCGGGCGCTTACGGGAACCCCGGCCGAAGGCACGGGGTTGTAGTGGCCGGCGTGCGAAACGGACCGCAACCTGCTCGCCGTGACTGCGGACGGGCAGCCCGTCGGCACCACTGGCGCGTACTCCTTCGAGCTGACCCTGCCCGGTGAAACCCTCGCCCCGGACACCGACGCCGGGGCGCACTGGGCGCGATGACGTGGCATCAGCTCGCCGAGCTGCGGGCGCGAGGGGAGTTCCTCTCCGTCCTGCCGGCTTCCGCGGCCCTGATCCACGGCAGGTTCGGCCGCGGACCGGCGACCTGCACGGCGCGGCTGACGGTGCCGCGCCACCAGGCCGCCCTCGCCGTTCCCCGGGAGCGCACAGCGGCCGACGCAGGCGACGCAGCCGAAGCCCCGGCGGCCGGCTCGGGCACCGGGGCGGTCGGCCATCTCCGATCACCATGTGGTGGCCCATGCCGTTGCCGACCGCCCCTGAGCGAGCTGGCGCCGGGCTACGACGACGCGGATACGTGACTGTCGGCCGCCGTCATGCTCACGATCGTCCAGGTCGCCGTGGCCCACAGGGAGAGCGCAGCGCCCCCGCCCACCACCTCACGCACAAACGCGTCGGACCCGCCCGCCCAGCCGATGACGGCTCCGGCCGCTCCGACGGCCACCAACAGGGCGCCCGGCAACTTGAGGCGGGGCTGCTCGAACGTCGCCGCCAAGGGGAAGAAGTGCAACCCGACGGTCACGGCCACCAGGGACGGGATCAGCCCCTGCGCACCCGTGCTCGCGCAGGCTGCCACCACAGCGACGATCACCAGCCACTGCAGGGCATTGATCTGGTTGAAGCGCCGTCGCCGTCCCGGGTCGGCGAGCGGATCCACCTGCGTACCCCCGAGGAAGCGGTGGCGTGCGATGAGCAGTAGTCCCACCGTCACCAGGCATCCCACGACGACGGCCGCGAGCCGGACCGGCCCGGCGAAGCCACTGGTGCCCAGCAGCCACCAGCCGAGACCGAAGAGCGCAAGAATCCCCACCCCTGACTTGAACATGCCAGTACTGTAGATCGTTAAGACCTTCGCGCACCACAGAACAGCACAGCTGCTCACGGCGTACGACGCGCGTCTGCCGCCCGCCGTACGCCGCGGTGGTTCGAGTCCACGATGCGGCGTGGCCTGCGACAGCCGGCCAAGCACGGCTTCGTCGTTCAGAATGCGCACCCTGGCCCGAAGCGCGGTCCGGCGAGAAACCGGTGCGATCCGGCGACCCCGTTTGGCGGCCCCGTCCGGGGGCTTCGCCCGCGGGTGCGCCCGGCCGCCTTCCACCGCGCGCCATGTCCCGTAGCCACCCCTGGATGAAGGAAAGCACCGAGTGAATCCCGATGATGTCGCGGCATACGCCCTGGACCTGCCCGAGGTCAGTGAGGAAGAGCCATGGGGCCCGCACCGGCCCGTCTACAAGGCCGGCGGCAAGATCTTCGCCACCCTGGCGGCGGCGGCCAACGCCTCGCAGCCCGACCGGCTGAGCGTGAAATGCGAATCCGCCCTCGCCCTGCACCTGTACGAGCAGTATCCGGCGGTCCGCCCCGGATACGGGTACCAGGGCCCCCGGTGGCACTGGCTCACCGTCCATCTGGACGGCACGGTCCCCGACGAGGAACTCGCCGAGATGATCAGTCACTCCTGGCAGTGCGTCGTGGACGGTCTGCCCCGCACCGCCCGCGACCGGCTGCACAGCCTTCGCCGTGATCAGGACCAGCCCCCTGCGCAGAGCCGGGCGGACGGACCGGCGTCGCCGTAACCGGTCGGCGGACGCAGCCATGGGCAGGCGCGTGCGAGCGCCTCGCCACGGCGTTCGCGGATCGTTGCCTTGACAACAGTTGTCGTGGCATTCAGCTGCCGCGGTGCGCCAGCGAGGTGGCGTCGGCGAAGGAACCCTGGTCGAGCCGGCGCGACAGGTCGAAGGTGCCGTCGCCCTTGCCCGGGTGCAGCCACAGGGTGCCGGCGCCCGGGTCGACGCTCCAGATGTCGACGGTGCCGTCGCCGTTGAGGTCGCCGTGCTTGTCACGGGTGGCCAGGCGCTTGGCGTAGAAGCTCGGTGCGGGCGAAGCGGGTCTTCTCGGGGTCGTCCTCGTTCTCGGGGAACTGGACGGACTTCACGGACGGGGTCTTGTCGGGTCGGGTGCGGTCGAGCGTGAACGTGCACTGGCCCGCCCAGGGGCCGGGGGCACCGACCTTGTCCAGCGCCCGGACGTCCCGGCGGTACCTGCCGTCGAGCCCGGTCGCGGGGATGGGCGGCTGGGCCACATTGCCGTTGGTGATCTTCCTTTCGACCTTGGTGGGGGTCGAGGCGCCTTCCTTCCAGTAGTGGAACTCGGCCCAGAGGTTGACGTCCTCCTTGTCCTTGTCCTTCACGCGGGCACGCAGGACGACCTGGTCGGTCGTCCCGATGACGCCGCCGGTGCAGGGGACGGAGGGGTCGGTGGACCGCTCGGTCACCTTGTCCGGGGTGGTGTTGAAGGTGACCGAGATCCGGGCGCTGTTCGGGTCGAGCTTGCGCCAGGAGACGTCGACGGTGTCCTTGGCCGCCTTCAGGCCGAACGTCCAGTTGCCCCAGTGCTTCTGGGCGGCCGTCGCCACGGCCGACTTCACGTTGAGCTCGATCAGGTTGCCGTCACCGGGGCAGTTGCGCCCGCCGTAGGACTGGCCGGTCGCGTCGACCATCCGGACCCGGTTCGGCTGGTTGTTCCAGGTGGTGGACTTGGAGATGGTGCCGGTGTCCCGGACCTGGATGTCACCGGACTTGCAGCTCCAGGAGCCGGCCGACTTCTGCTTGATGCGCAGGGCCGACTCGATGATCTGCTTGTCACAGTAGTCGGTCATGGCGACCTGGAAGAAGGTCTTGGCGCAGATCACCGCGTTGCCGTTGGCGGCGTCCTTCGCACAGCCGCGCGGGCGGTGGTCCTCGCGTTCGACAGGGAGTCCACCCCGTCCTGACGGAGGGAACACGCAGGGCCCTGCCACGGCTTCACCGCCGCGGCAGGGCCTTTGCGTCAAGCCCGTTCGGGCGCACCGTTCATCTCCCTCACTCGGGAGTTGACAGGCGAAGGTCGCCGCCCGAGGTGAGGCGGCCGCCGCGGCCTTATGGTCCACGCGACGCCCATCGAACGGCGAAGACTTCGCCGTGACCCGTCCTCACGCCAGGAGCCTCCGCATGCCCGCACCCACCGGTCTGATCGACGTCCACCACCACGCCATCCCGCCCTTCTACGCCGAGGCCCTCGGCGACCGGAAGGCCATCCCCGGCGTGGACTACCCGACGTGGACCCCCGAGCAAAGCCTGGAGGTCATGGACGCCCACGGCATCGCCGCCGCCGTCCTGTCCGTCACCGCCCCCGGCGTCACCTTCCTCGACGGGCCGGACGCCCCGAAGCTGGCCCGCCGCGTCAACGAGTACTTCGCCGAGCTGGTCCGCGAGCACCCCACCCGCTTCGGCGCCTTCGCGATCCTGCCCCTCCCCGACGTGGCCGCCGCCCGAGAGGAGCTCCGTTACGCGCTCGACGAGCTCGGCCTGGACGGCGCGGGCGTCCTGACCTCGTACGGCCACCGCTACCTCGGCGACCCCGAGTTCGAGCCCCTCTTTGCGGAGATCGCCGAGCGCGGCGCGGCCGTCCACGTCCACCCGGCCGCCCCGCCCAGCCGCGACCTGTCCACCTTCGACCTGCCGGTCTCCCTCTACGAGTTCACCTTCGAGACCACCCGCACCGCGGCCAGCCTGCTCTTCAACGGCGTCCTGGACCGCCTGCCCGACCTGCGGATGATCCTCTCGCACGCCGGCGGCACCCTCCCCTTCCTGGCCCGCCGCCTCACCTACGGCACCACCATCGGCGCGTACCTGGAGGACCGCGCCCCGGAGGACGTCATCGGCACCCTCGGCCGCCTCCACTACGACATCGCGATGTCCGCCAACGACTTCGCGCTCCCCGCCCTGACCCGCCTCACGGGCACGGACCACATCCTCTACGGCAGCGACTACCCCTTCATGCCCGCTGCCCACACCACCGAGAACACCAACGGCTTCGCCGAGTTCGACGGCTGGACCGACGCCCAGCGCGCCGAGATCGGCCGCACCAACGCCCTCCGCCTCCTGCCCGCCCTGGCCGCCCGCCTGACCCCCTGAGAACCCGCCCGGTGCCGTTCCCCGCACTCCCGTTTCGGCCGCAGCAGAGGACCCCGGCAATGATCGTCGGGGTCCTCTGCTGCGGGAATCGATGCCTGCCGGGCCGGCCATGACCCGATCAAGCCCCCCACGGGGCCCCGCCAGGAGCCGCTGTGTCACAGGACCGTCACAACGCTCACATCGCGCCGGCACTGCGGCAAGCATGTTCCGATGCGGACACACCACGTCATCCCCGTAGTCGCGGGCGCCCTCCTTGCCGTCGCCGCCTGCACGGCACAGCCCGCGGACAGTGGCACGGACAAGCCCGGCCCTACCGCGTCCTCGCCTGCTTCCTCGTCCACGCCTTCGGCCACGCCCTCGCCCGCCGGCTCACCGCAGTCGAGCAGCCCGAGCTCCGGAGGGGCGTCTCCCTCGGCCTGGACGGGCACGCACATGCCGAAACTGATCGGCAGGTCGCTGAAGGATGCGCGCGAGGCGTTGCCCTCCGGTACGAACATCGAGGTCCAGGACTTGAGTTCGCAGGGCCGTACCGCCGCGGATGAGAGCGGCTGGCGCGTCTGCTTCCAGTCCCCGGGCGCCAGCACGCCGCTCTATGGCAGCACGCTGGTGACGGTCAAGGTCCTCAAGTTCGAGGAGAACTGCCTCCAGCCGCCGAGCTGAGCCGGTCAGAGGCTCACCTGCGCCGCCCACCGCCGACGGATGACTGATCATCTGCCGTGTGCGGCTGGGCGGTTCGCAGGTTCGTGACCAGGCTTGAGGCGGCGTCCTATCGGCGGAAAGGGGCGTGGTGTTCGTGCAGGAAGGCGTCGAGGGTGCGGGGCGGGCGGCCGAGGATGTCGATGACGGTGGTGGTGGGGGTTTCGGGTCGGGCCATGGCGAGCTGCTGGATCTCCGTCACGTGGTCGGCGAGCCAGGTGGGCATGTGGGCGTTGTGGATGAGGTTGTCTCGCAGCTCGCCCGGGGTGAGGTTGACGTAGCGGATCTGATGGCCGGTAAGGGCAGTGAGCCGTGAGGCGAGTTCCGGGTAGGAGACGGCTTCGGGTCCGGTCAGGGTGTAGGTGCCGCCGGCGATGTCGGGCCTGGTGAGGGCAGCGGCGGCGACGTCGCCGATGTCGCGGCAGTCGATGTAGTTGCAGGGCGCGTCGCCCGTCGTGCCGAGGATGATGCCCTGGGCGACGGCGGGGGCCAGGCGCAGGAGGTTCTGCATGAACGCGTAGGGACGCAGGATGGTGTGGGTGAGGCCGCTGGTGCGCAGGTGTTCCTCGACGGCGTGGTGTCCGCGGGAGATGGCGACGGGGGAGTCGGGTTCGGCGGCGGGTGCGGAGATCTTGACGACGTGCTCGACGCCGGTGTCGACGGCGATGTCGATGACGCGGGTTTCGAGTTCGACCTGTGCGGGGCTGTTGGCCATGGCGAGGAAGAGCTGGTCGGCGCCCTTGAAGGCGGTGCGCAGGGAGCGGGGGTCGGTGGCGTCGGCGTACTGAACCTCGACGGGGGGTTGGTGTGCGCCGGTTATGCCGGAGATCGACTTGTGCGGGGTGCGGGTCAGTGCGCGGACGGGCGCGCCGAGTGTGAGGAGGCTGTGGAGCAGGGCGTTCCCGGTTGCTCCGGTCGCTCCCATGACAACGATCATCGTGTGCTCATTCCTTGGTGACTTTCCGGCGGCGGGTGCTGCCGGGGTGGGCTCGGTTGGGCTCGGGCTCGGGCTCGTGGGGCGGGTGGGCCCGGTGCCGGGGTGGGCTATGCCGGGGATGGCGTGGTGGTGGTACTGCGCCAGCGCAGGGTGACGATGGTGGTGGCGAGGGCTGCGGAGACGGGCAGGTCGATGCGCAGGCGCTCCAGCCACGGGGTGGCGGGGATCAGGGTGTGGGCGGGTAGCCATTGGGCGGTGAACCAACCCAGCAGGGTCGCCGCGCCGGCGGCGGTGATGACGAGTGCGGCGGTCAGGGCGACGCGTGGCGCGGTGGTGGTCCACCGTCGGGGCTGCCCGCCGTGCCGCAGCCAGGTGCCGACCAGGAACGCCACCACGGCGGAGGTGCCGGCGATGGAGGTGCAGGCGGCCACGGCCAAGTCCGGCTGTCCGGTGACGACTCCAGCGGTACCGGCCATCAGCGCGGGGGCGGCGTAGGCGGTCAGCACCTCACGCCACAGGGTGAACGGCCGGGGCGGCCGGGATGCTGACCGGTTTCGGCTGGTTCTGTCTTTCGTTGCGGGCATGCTGGCCTCTTTCTCGTTCGTGTGAGGGAAGCGAAGGGTTGTGGCGGGGGCGGCAGGCCTGGTCCGCAATATAATTAGGCGGCTAACTATCGCCTCGTAAAAAGGGACCCTACCCGGAGGGCGGGGTCAAAACGGCTGAGATTGGGGTCAGTCGGCGGCCAGGGCCGCGCTGCCGCGCACGACGCGGGCGAGCAGATCCAGGAACACCGCACGCTCCTCGACGGAAAGCCCGCCCACCATTGCCTCAAGCCGACCGAAATGCTCGGGCGCCATGTCGCGCAGGAGCTGCGCCCCACGCGCGGTAAGGATGGCCACGGTGCCCCGGCCGTCCTCCGTGGACGGGCGGCGGGCGATCAAGCCCTCGCGCTCGAGGCCGTCCAGCAGGCCGGTGACCGTGGCCCTCGAGACGTCGAGGTCGGCCGCGAGGCGTGAGGGGGACTTCTCCCCGCCGTGGTCTTCGAGGTCGGCGAGCAGGCGGTAGCGCCCCGTCGACAGGCCGAACCTGGCAAAGTGCGCCTCGGCCGCCCGGCCGACCCTCGCGCCTGCGGAGATCAGCCGCACCGCGACCAGTACCGCCTGCGGGTCGACCTCCAGGCCGTAGTGCTCGACCTGCCGCCTGGCCTGGTCCAGCGTGGGTGCCTCGCCATCGATACCGTCCCTCGTCATGGAAGTAATATGGTGCCTAATCATCTGGGCTGTCAAGCCACTCCGATCTCTGGCCTGGAGTCGTCCCGCAAGGTCTGGTCACAGGTGGGTGGGGACGTGCGTTCACGTTATGGGGTGTCCAGCTCGGTGCCGATGGCGCCTGCGGAGCGGAGTGTGTGGCCCAGGTCCCCGGTGAGGAGGCGGGGGTGTCGCCGCCACCACCACATCTCCGGGGGAAAAGACCCGTGGCACTGGGCCATGCCATGCCGTCGTCATCGACGGTCGCGGTGCGGAACCGTTCGTCCAGCTCCCTGATCCTCTGCGTCCATACCAGCACGAGGTGGTCGTCCAGCAGGAGCCACGCCTCGTGGAGCCAGTTCCTGCAGTAGAGGTCGTTGCTGTATTCCTCGACCATGCCGGTATGGCCACGCTCGATCTCTCGTACCAGCGCCACCGGGATTCGCCGCGCGCGGCACGGTTGCGCGCGGTGTGCACGTGCGGTTGGACGGGTGCCGAGTACCCGCTGGACTGGGAGCGGAGCGTGGGTCCGTCGAGGCCCGAGCCTTCGGCAGGCATGTGAGTGCGGAGCGTGTCGGTCATGCCGTCGCATTCACTTCGGTTTACGGTGAGATCCAAGATCCCGGACTCGCGGCGGGCGAGCGAGCGGGGAACGGTCGTGGAGGCAGCCGCCGGCACACGACTTCACCTTCGAGGAGCCGCAGATGAGTGCCACATCATGGGCGACCCCCGCCACCCGCCGTGCCGTTGCCGCGGCTGACAGCGCGATCTGACCCGCCACCGAGCCCGGGCAGCAGTCGGCCGTGACCGGACACTCTTCCTCCGATGCGAACCCTACGAGCGATCCGCACGGGCCGGAGCCGCGGCGTGCGCAGTCCGCAGAGAGCCGCTGGCCGATGGCCGGAGCCGTCATCGCTTCCGCGGTGCTGACCCTGCTCCTGCCCGACGACTTGCGCCTGGGGCCCCGATGGGCGCTTCCTCTCGCCGAAGGACTGCTCCTGGTGGCGCTGATCTCGGGTGACCCCCTTCGGATCAGCCGCCGCTCGACGGCCTTGCGCGCAGTGTCGATCGCCCTGGTCGGCGTGCTGGCATGCGGGGCGATCTGGTCGACCGTCCGGCTGATCGACGACCTCATCCACGGCGGGACCGAGACCAACTCCGCCACTGCCCTCCTGCTGGCCGGCAGCAGCGTCTGGGCCTCAACCGTCCTCGCGTTCTCCCTGCTGTACTTCGAGCTCGACAGTGGCGGGCCTGCCGCCCGCGCCCACCACATGCCCCAGACCCCCGCACTCGCCTTTCCCCAACAGCTCAGCCCCGAACTGAACGCCTCACACTGGCGTCCCCGCTACATCGACTACTTCTACCTCGGCTTCACCAACTCCACCGCATTGAGCCCCACCGACGTCATGCCACTCGCCCCCTGGGCCAAGATCGTCATGACCCTGCAGTCCATCGTCTCCCTGGTCATCCTGGGACTCGTCGTCGCCCGGGCCGTCAACGTCCTTGCCTGACGAACCGCCGAATCACCGGGCAGGCCCTTCACCCGCTGGTCCCTCCGCAAGGTCGCCGATCACCTGCGCAGGAACCTCGCCCCGCCCGTCCGGATCGGCCGGCCCGTCGGGGTCGGCCGGGAGGCTCTGCGTTGCTCACTGTCCCGCCGCGGGATCTCCTTCCAGCACACGAAGTACTGGAAGGAGTCCCGGGACCCGGGGGCGGCTGGAGCCCCTACCGTCGTGGCAGCGGGCTATTCGCCCTGGAGCTTGG
This sequence comes from Streptomyces sp. WM6372, assembly GCF_001279655.1. Taxonomy (NCBI): domain Bacteria; kingdom Bacillati; phylum Actinomycetota; class Actinomycetes; order Kitasatosporales; family Streptomycetaceae; genus Streptomyces; species Streptomyces sp. WM6372. The sequence continues at coordinate 61,980 of NZ_LGDB01000189.1, forward strand.
TCAGGATCCACTCGCCGAGTTCCTCGGTCATCAGGGTGTGTCCCTCGTTGTCACTGGCGCACATGAAGGCGTCGAGTTCGCTGTCGGCGGGGTCGATCTTGCTGTACAGCGTGTCGTGGTCGTCGATGTCGCCGGCCGCCACTGCGCTGACGCTCGGGACGAACGTGCTGGTGTTGTACGTGAGTTCGGCCGGCTGGCCTTCGAGAAGCCCGGCCAGAAAGGCGGCGGTGCCGAAGTTTCCGGGGTGACCCGGAAGGTTGTGCGCTTCGGGGAACAGGCCGCCGGGAGCGCCGTCGATGTCGGGCAGGCCGCGGGTGGTGATCCGGATCTCGGGGGTCTCGGCCTTCTTCAGGACGGCGACGACCTGTTCTCCCGTGTTCTGCGTGTCCAGACGGGTGCCCGTCAGCTCCTGACCGGTGGTCCGCATCGCCGTCACACCGGCCGGGATGTTGTTCCCGGCGCCGGTGCCCATCCCGTTTCCGACACCGAGCCGGCGTACGCCCTCGGGCCAGCTGCCGACCCGTTCGAGCTCGGCGAGGAAGTCGATGCGAGCCCGGTCCTGGCGGGGCTCGGCCTCGACGGTACCGATGTGCCAGCGCAGCAGTTCTCGGGCGGCCGGGCTGTTGACCAGGACGGAGAAGCTGCCGAGGAGTTCACCGAACCCCGGGATCGAGCCCCAGTTGTCCTTCACCCAGTGCGCGAACGCCTGTACCGCGATGGGGAGCCAGGCGCCGCGGTGAGGGGTGTCGTAGGAGAGGTAGGTCGAGGTCTCGGGGTCGTCACCGTCGTGCTGCATCTTCGCGAGGGCGTAACGCGTGACTAGCCCACCCATACTGAAGCCGCCGACCGTCAGCTTGGCGGTCCCTTCGCGGTTGTCGATCGCCTTCTTGATGCACTGGATCGCCACGTCGGCGTTGTCGATGATGGACGCGGACCGCTCTTCGAAGCCGAGGAGAACCAGGTCGAAGCCGGCCTCCCGCAGCGAGGAGACGAAGGGGTACTCGCCGTTCTCCAGGGCGTTCCACAGGGCGTCGGGATCGCTCTTCCCGCCGGAGAACCCGTCGGAGAGGATCACCGGCTTCCTGACCCGGCTCTGGCCCGGCGTGCTGTAGAACACCCAGGCGGTTCCCCCTTCGAGTGGCCACGTGGCGTCCCACGCGGAAGTCCTCGGGTAGGCGGGCTGAGCGCCCGGCATGGCGTTGTCCCAGATGCTCACAACAGGCATGGACATGAATCCAGTTCCTCTCCCTCGTGGTGCGGCCGGGCTGCGCCACCCGTGAGGCCGCTGCTTTCAGGGCGAAAGCGGAACCCATGATTGCGAGGCTCGGATCCCGCTACCAGCGGATCCACACCACGTCACTCTTTCGACCCGACGCCCTTTCTGTGCAGGTCACAGGGCTGGAAGGGAAGAAACGATGATTCGGGCCCGAGGTCCCGGGAGCATTCGGCCGGGCGTGAACCACGGCTGAGAGACGGCTTCGAGCGCCCCCCGGTATTACGGGCATACCGTGATGTTGGTCGGCCGCGTGCGTCGACCAGAGAGCGGTGACCGCGATGTGCATGGCGGTCAGTGACTGGGTGTACACAAGGGGTCGTGATCAAGCCACTGGCCAGCTGTTATGTCCCGGAAAGCGCGGAGGGCCCGAGATCGGGAGACGGGGCACCACCGAAGCGGTCACCGGCACCCCGGCCCGTTCCGGGCCGTTCGTTCCCGGCCGGTACGACGCGGCGGGCCGGCTGCGCGCGGCCGGCCGGACCGTACCGCTGCGCCCGAGGCGTCCCGGGAGTTCGGTGGACCGGGCTGATCGTCGCCACGCACACCGACCCCGCCTGGTTCACCAAACCCAGACGGGCCATGGGCCAAGCGATGTAAGTACGGGTACTCATGCGCGACTTGTGAGCGTCGCCTACTTTCGCGAGGTGACCACACATTCGACGGGACAACCGCACACGTCCGGCCGGGGACTGTCCTGCTGCCTTCTGTTCGCTGCTCTGCCGGTCGTCTGGATCCTCGCCGCTTCAGTCCTGCCGGAACGGGTCTTTTTGTTCCCGCTCTGGGTGGGGGCCGTGATCTGGAACGGAACGGATGGCCGAGGCGGTATCAGCCACTTGTTCACCTGACAGCAGGCAGGACAGCTTTCCTCAGTGGCTGGCGCCAAGCCCCTGCGTACGCAACAGAAGGCTCCTCATCATCGGTCGCTGCGACGCTGGGCTCCCGGCGCGTGGACGGTACGGGGATGCGCGAAGGCGAGGGTCCCGGTGGCGGTGGCTGGTGTCAGCGTCGGGCGTCAACTCTCGCCCGCGCTTGTCACGCGGGATGGCGAACGCTGGGCTTCTGATGCCGGGCGGTGGCCGGGCGTGGCTATGGTCGCTTCAGTCCGCGTCGATAGGGCGTGCGCGGGCGAGGCCCGGTGACCAGAGCGCTCTGGCGGTAGTAACACCGGGCCGCCCAAAACATCGCTGAGACGCAGCGTTTTGGCAGCAGGCCTTCGCGCGTGGGGTGCTGCCTGGCCGTCGCCGGAGGTGCGACGCTCGCACGCTGTCCCCAGGGTGGGACGGGAGCAGGGTTCACGGGACCCTGGAACGGCCTTCCATTCCTTCAGTCGCTCGCCCGCAAGCCCTGACTCGAAGCAGCCCCGGTTGGCAGGGCAGCTCCCCTCTGCTACCCGCGCCCAGGACTGGCCGGGGGTGACCGGTCGCCTCTCCGAGGCCACCGGTCGCCCCCGCTTTCGAGAGAGTTTCTGACGCGGGTGCCTATCCGGCGGCCGGACGTCCTTCAACGGGCTGGTCGAATCGGACCGAGCGCACGAGGAGGTGGTCGGACGCCTGGCGGCCGTGGGGCTTGAGCCGCCACTCGTCGCCGTCGCAGTTGGTGTCCGTGTAGACGGTCACCCAGGCGTCGGTCTCGTTGTGCGGGGCGTAGCCGGGCGGGTACTTGTAGGAGTCGACGGCGTAGAGGTTGATGCACTCGCCGCTGCGCGGGTCGGGCAGGGTGACGCTCAGTTCGTCGCCGGCGGCGTCGCTGAACTTGTAGTGGAACTCGCCGGTGGCGGCCAGCGCCGACCCGGACATCGACAGGGTGAGCGCGAGGGCGCCGAGGGCGGCGGCGACGGTGTTGCGGAGCTTCATACGGGGTGGATCCCTTCTGAAGATGATCAAGGGTCACTGCGGGGCCGACCCTAAGAGGGCCGCGCCAGGCGAATCGATCCGCCGCGGGCCACACACGCGGCGCGTCCCCCATCACCACTCGTTCGGGTCAGCTGGTCCACCGGCCGGGCCGTGCCGATCGTGCTGGAACTCGCGCTGATGGCCGCCAACGCCGCACTCTGGAGGTATGGCGGATCAGACGGAGATCGTGGTCCACCCGGTGTCGCCGCAGGGCGGGCGCAAAGTCACTGTGCATGCGCTCGGTGTGGACGCGGACCTTGGCCGGGCGTTTACGCCTGGGGATGTGTCGGAGTTCCTGCGCCGGGCCGGTCTGGAGGATGTGGATCTGTCCGAGGACGGGCCGATCCGGTGGGAGGGGGGCGGCCCCGAAGTGTGGACGGGCGGCATCTGACGCCGTCGGGCACCTTGCCCGCCGCGATGGGGAGCCCGAGCAATGCAGGCTCACGCGGGATGGCGGGCTGACAAAGCGTCTTCACGACGCTGGGCTGGCTGCCCGGTGCCCACACATCCGGCTAGGACGCCAGGCAGGGTCCGGTCAGGTCAGTACCACCGAGCGCCGTGGACGCTGACGACACCGAGCCCGAAGCCTGGTCTGGGCCGCTGACGGTCACCCGGGCGGACCGCAGGTCACCCTCCGCCACTCGTGGGTCATGGCTGAGGAGATCGAGGTCGTCAAGCAGGGGCCGCGCCACTGCGGCCCCACACGAGCCGCCAGTGTGAGCGGATCGTACGAAGCCGTCGACCGCAGCCAGCCGGTGCCGGAGCCGCGCGACGTCCCCTCGGTGTCCGGCCGCAACCGGATACCGAGCCGGGAGGCCAGGCGGTAACAGCGGCAGCACCAGCGTCGCCGCGGGAGGCCTGCGGAGCACTGTGCGCGCCACGACTTCTGCTCCGTGGTGCGCCCAGTGCACTCCACCCCTCAGGGCTGCCACTCGGCGGCAAGGCTGGGGAGTACGAGCTTCGGCTGCCCGAGAGTGCCACCACCCTCAAGGCCGTCCTGCCGGGGGAGGCGGGCGGGGATGCCGGAGGAGCCCACCCGGAGATGCCCATACGGCAGGACTCCTACGCCGGCGGAGGCTTGGAGGACGCCTCGTTTGGTAGGGAACTCACATACCGCGTTCTGGGCCGTACACCTCGCGGGTCCGCTGGTCCGGTCCTGTGGGCAGATGCTCCAAGAGGACGGGGCCGGGGTAGCGGGCCGCGCTGTCCCAGCCGGCCATCTCTTCGCCGATCAGGTTGCGGTACGGCCACTCGGCGAATTTCCTGGGGTGGCCGGCCCAGTCGCCCTCCGAGCCGAGACGGTCCTTGCGGAGCGCCACTTCGCGTGTAGTCGCCGATTGTTAGGGTCGTGATCATGGACCTCGATGCTCCGACGCCCCTTGCCGAATGGACCGCCCGTAACGCCGCGTTGCTTTCCGCTTCCGCTTCCGCTTCCGGTGCTGATGCCGGTGCCGATGCCCCGGCTGACGATCTGGTGCCGTTGGGTCGTCTCGTAGGTAATGCACGGGTGGTCGCCCTGGGTGAAAGCTCTCACCTGATACGCGAGTACGGACTGTTACGCGACCGAATGCTGCGCTTCCTGATCCACGAGTACGGATTCACCGTCTACGCCCTGGAGCTTTCGACCGTCTCCGGCCGGGCCGTCGATGCGTGGACGCGAGGCGGCGACGGAGATCTCGATGCCCTGCTCGCTCCCCATGCCGGCGGCTACCCGAGCCAGTCGGCCGAAGGCCGCGACACCCTGCGGTGGCTGCGCGATCACAACACCACAGCAACGCGCCCGGTACACGTCGCCGGACTCGACGTACCCGCGGCCGGCGGCTCGCTGGCTCCGGTCCTTGAACCGGTAGCCCGCAGCCTGGCCGGCATCGACCCCCGCGGAGCTCGCCAAGCCCGAACCGCCCTTGAGCTCTCAGAGCCACTTGCAGGAGGCTCGGGACTTGCCTCGGCCCAGGCGCGTCTCGGCCTGGACACCGCGGTCCAGGACCGCCTTTCGTCGGCGCTCGGTCAACTACTCAACCGCGTCACGGTGATGCGCGAGACGTACATCGATTTCATGGGACGCACCCTGTACGAGGATGTGGTCCAGGACGTCTGGGCGGCGTGGCGTACGGACCAGATGCAGCGTGCGATGGCTGCGCTGTTCGACGGGAAGCCGGATGCCGTCGACCTCTCCGCCCGCGACCGCTACCTCGCTGACAGCGTGCTGAAGCTACTCGAGCGATCCGCCCCCGATGCCCGCATCGTGTTGACCGCGCACAACGCCCACATCCCGCGCACGACCAATCCTGAGGGCACGCCCTTGCCTCGTGTGCCCATGGGGCACGCCCTCGCACGGCAGCTCGGACAGGACTACGTCTCAGTGGCGATGACCAGTGGCGGCGGCAGGACCGTGAAGAACGAGCTTGATCCGGCTCACCCCGCCGGGATGCGCCAGAGCGCGATCGACGCCCCTGCGGTGGTACCCAACAGTGTGGAGGCGCTGTTCGCAGCAACGTCAACAGCACCCGGCATGGTCGACACCCGGGTCATGCGTGCGCACGCACGACAGCATGGTCTGCCGGAGCCGACTCAGATGCGCATGGACGACGGCTTCCTGCCGGTGGCGGCCTTGGACGCCTACGACGCAGTCGTCTGTGTTCCACGCACCACGCTCAGCGCGGACCTTACGGGTAGCTGAACCTCATGCCCAGAGCCCGCGCCGAACGCGGAGGCGCAGCGGGCGCAGCGGCGGTCACCATGTGGGCCGGGCAGCGTCTACTACTTCGATGCGGCCATGGTCTGATGCAGGTCGCTGCGGCGATCGCCCTCCCTCAGACAGTCACGGTCCCCTCACCCACCAACCGGGCACCCGGCTACACGACCGGACGCACGGCGGAATGCGGCAACGGGTCGCGGGTCATTTGTGCGGTAGCCGCGCGCGTGCCTGTGGCCAGAAGAGCCTGGGGCTCTGAGAGTATTGACGTGGGCTGGCACAAGACCGCAACCGTGTACTGCGTACCGACTTCGTTGACCGGGAGAGAAGCATGACCATCAAGGACATCGGGCCGGATCATCAAAGCTTCGACCTTGAGAAGGCGACGCTTGAGAACACGAACTATCGCGCGGTCGCCTGGTCTGGGAAGTACCTTCAGTTGACCCTCATGTCGATCCAGGTGGGTGAGGACATCGGCTTGGAGGCGCACCCGGAGACCGACCAATTCCTGCGGATCGACGCAGGCCGGGGCCGCGTCCAGATGGGCCGCACGAAGGATCGACTCGACTTCGACCGGAAGGTCGAGGACGGCTGGGCCATCTTCGTGCCCGCCGGCACTTGGCACAACGTCACCAACATCGGTGAGGAGACCCTGCAGCTCTACGCCGTCTACGCGCCGGTCCACCACGCGTCGGGCAAGATCCAGGCGACAGCTGCCGACGCGGAGCGCGACGAGGACTCGGGCGACGACGAGCCGCCCAGCTGGTCGGTCCAGCCTGCCCAGCAGCCATCGGACAAGCACGCCTGACCAGCGAGGGCTTATCGCGACAGACCCACTCGCCACCCACCTGGGTAACGGCGTGACACCAGGAACAGGACCGGACCCGCTCCGTCGAGCCCGAGGTGGGTCGGAGCTCGTCGCCGGGTCGCAGCGGTGGCCGGTGTCCCGGCAGTCCCCGGTGTGGTGGCGGCTCAGGGGCCGGCCGACACCGATCCCGCACCTTCCCGGCCATGCCGGGGGCTCGCGTGGCGGCTTCTGCCGGGCGGTGGCGGCCTCGCGCTCGGACCATCGGCTCTCAGCACCGCGTAGGTGAGCCCGAAGAACGCGTCCGCCCGGTTGTAGCGGCAGTGGCAGAACCGGCCCCTCGTCGTTGCACGCGCCGCGCCCGCCCCGCGCCCGCCCCCGCCCTGGCCCACGGCGGGGGAAGAGCTGTTGCCCGGTGCTGCGGACGGAACGGTGCCGGGGGGAGGGAGATCGTCGGACAGCCACCCTCGGCCATTTGTTCGAGTTGCACTCCGCCATGGCCGGCCTGCGACAGATGATCTGTCTGTTTCCACCACCTCTCCCCGCGGCAACGCAACCGTGTACGCCCACGACGCGGTCGGCAACCGTACGTCCTGCGCAAGTGGAACGGCGACGGCAAGGGCAACCTGACGGGTGCCGCCATCACGACGGGCCCGCCCGGCGGCGACAAGGTCGCTTACGGCTATGACGCCGACGGGCGGCGCACCAGTCAGTCCGGCTCCGCGGGCACCATCACCTACGGCTACGACCCGGACGGGAGGCTGACGAGCAGTACGCTCCCGACAGCCAACGGCCACGTCGAGAACCGGGCGTACGACAACGCGGGCCGGCTCACCTCCATCACCAACACCAAGGGCGGCAACGTCCTTTCGGGATGGCAGCTCACTCTCGACGATGCCGGCCGAGCCACCCGAATCGCCGCGACCCGCGCCGGCCAGTCGTCGAGCTACCAGTACTACGGATACGACAGCGCCGGCCGGCTCCTCACGGACTGCACCTCGACCACGCAGGCCGCGACCTGCCCGGACCTCGCTGCCGCCACCACCTACGCCTACGACTCCGTGGGCAACCGTACGACCCAGACCAAGGGCGGCAGCGCCACCCACTACACGTACGACGCCGCCGACCAACTCACCAACGCCGCCGCGGGGGCCACCAACCGCGCCTTCACCTACGACGCCGACGGAAACCAGACGTCGGACGGCGCCAACACCTTCGGCTACGACGCGAAGAACCAGCTCATCTCCGTCACCGCCGGCGCGGATACGTACACCTTCGCGTACGACACCGACGGCTACCGCACCAAGGCGGCCAAGAACGGCACGGCGCTGCGCACCTCCTCCTGGGACGTCAACGCGGACCTGCCCGCCATCGGTGCCGAGTACGACGCCGCTGGAACACGGACCGCCGAATACCAGTACAACCCGCTCGGCCAGATCCAGGCCGAGACCATCGGCGGCAGCGGCTACTTCCTGCACCACGACCAGCTCGGCTCCGTCACCGACGTGACCGACGCGGGCGGCGCGGCGCGGATCCGCTACGGCTACAGCGCGTTCGGTGAAGCCACCAGGACCGACACGGCAGCGAACCCACCCGCCAATCCCTTCACCTACACGGGCGCCTACGCCGAGCCCGCGACCAGCGCGGCCGGCTACTACCTGCGGGCCCGCAACTACGACCCCACCACCGGCCGGCTCACCGGAACCGACCCGGCGGCCCTTCCGGCCGGAAAGCCGTACGTCTCGGCGTACGCGTACGCCGACAACTCGCCCACCCGCTTCACCGACCCGACCGGCCGCACCCCGGACGACGGCAAGTTGCCCGTTGCCGGGGCGGACATGCCGCTGACCCGTGCCCAGATGTCCGAGAGGACCGGCAAGCCCTGGGTCAAGATGAACGGGGCCACCCCGCTGGTGAACCAGATGCTCCGCTGGGGGCCCGGGGCGCGAGCCATCGTCGGGGCATGGCCGAAGCAAGGCATCGGGCACTATTACAACGTGATCAATACAGACGGAAAGGTCATCTTCCTCGACTTCCAGAACGGGAAACCCAGGCCGTTCGTGGACCGGTACGACGAGTGGTACATCATGAGGACGAACTGACCATGCTCACCGTTGAAGAAGCCCTGAAGGTGGCGTCGGATGTCCTGGCTGAGGACAGCCAGGGCTGGGACTCCTCGGACGTGCGCGTCATTCCGGAAGCCGCCTTCGTCGAACAGGGCCGGCTCATCGTCCCGTACGACCACACGGACTACCTCGACAGCGGGCAGGACGACATGCGCCTCGCAGGCAACCTGCCGTACGCCGTCGACCTGAACTCGGGTGAGTGTTCGGTCCTCACATGGGACGAAGTCGAGGACTTCGCGGAGCGCAACCTGTTCTGACAAGCTCACCTTGTGCTCCGAATGACGCCCCACACCTGGCTCCACGGGTGTGGGGCGTCATCTGTTGGGCCTGCCCGGCCGGTCCGGGGACCTGCCACATCCCGGTGGCGGTGAAGCACGGACGCGCCTGTTCACCGCGGAGGTCGGAGCCGTCCAGCCGGCTGTATGGCCAGAGGGCTCCGACCTTTACCGGGCGGACTTGGCCGCAGTGCCGGGAATGCGGACGTGCTGCGTGAGGAAGAGGGCTGCCCGGTCCAGTGCCTGGTCGGCCTCGTCGAGCACGCCGGCGAAGGACTGGAACACGTGGGGTACGTCGGCGGTGATGTCGAGGATCACGTCCACTCCGGCCGCGCGGGCGCGGGCGGCCATGCGGGTGGAGTCGTCCAGGAGCACTTCGTCGGTGCCCACCTGGAGGAGCATCGGTGGGAAGCCCGTCAGGTCGGCGAGGACGGCGGGGCTGAGCATGGGCTGGTGCGGGTCGGCTCCCGCCAGGTACATGGCCCCGGTGCGTCCCAGGCTCTCGCGGGTGAAGAACGGGTCGATGCCTGCCTTGGAGTCCATGCTCTCGCCCGTCCGGGTGGCGTCGAGGCCGGGGGAGAAGGCCACGATCGCGGCGGGCATCGGGAGACCGGCGTCGCGGGCGGCGAGGCAGGTGGTGACGCTGAGGCCGCCGCCGGCGGAGTCCCCGGCGAACGCGATGGCCGAAGGGTCTTCGCCGCTGTCGAGGAGGGCGCGGTAGGCGCTCAGCGCGTCCTCGATCGCGGCCGGGAACGGGTGCTCGGGGGCGAGCCGGTAGTCCGGCGAGTACGCCGTGAACCCGGTCCTGGCCACGAGGTTCCCCGTGAGCGACAGCGCGGTCTCCGGGGAGCCGAACACCCAGCCGCCGCCGTGGAAGTACAGGATCGTCCCGGTGCGCTTCTCGGTGCCCGGTTCGACGTACAGCGCCGGTCGGTCGCCGAGCGTCGTCTCGGTGATGCGGAGGCCGTCCGGGACGACCATCGGGGCCATCATCGCCTTGAATCCGGCTCGGATCGCCTCGACCGACTGGGGGCCGTCGAGCCGGGGCTGCCGCAGCATCGCGCTGACCTGCGTGCGCTGTTCCTTGCTCATGACGCGTGCTCCTGCCGTAAGTAGCTTCTTCCGCACTATATGCCGCGGCATCTAACGTAGACTATATGCCATGGCATCTAAAGTGAGCGGTGAGACGGTCGACCTCCCGAGCTTCTTCGCCGACCTCGTCCGATGTGAGACGCGTCTGTACAACGCCCTCAACGACCGTCTCCGCGAGCGGCACGGGATCGTCACGTCCCAATTCGAGTTCCTGCGCCACCTCCGCGACCACCCCGGGGCCCGGGTGGCGGATCTGGCGGCCGAGTTCGCCGTCGGCATCGGGTCCACCAGCAAGGGCGTCGACCGACTGGAGCGGCAGGGATGGGTCGCCCGCATGCCGAACCCGTCGGATCGCCGGTCGTCACTGTTGGAACTGACCGACGAGGGCCTGCAGTTGGTCGACGCGGCGGAAGGTACCTTTGCCGAGCGGTTGGCCGAGTTGATCGCAGATGCACTCAAGGCGTCCCCCATGACGGCCGCCGCGCAGGCCCTCTCGGAGCTGCGTTCCGTCCTGGAACGCGACCAGATCGGCACGCCCACGGGCTGACGCCTTTCGCAACCCCGACGAAGAGGGCGGTCGGCCTCTTGGGCTTCAGGCGGACGTTGTTGACGTTCCTGGGCGCGACGCCTCCTTCGTGAAGACGAGGCATCCATCGAGCGGACCGGAGACGGGCGGCACACGGTCCCGGAGAAGACCGACAGCCAGGCCGCCCGCCTGCGCAACGGCTCACGCGGCGGACGACCACCCGGCTTCGACGAGGCTCCGTACAAGAATCGCAACACCGCCGAACGGGCCGCCCGGGCACGTCCTGGGCGGCGGACTCCGCGTACGGAAGGAGCCCCGACGGCTCCGGGTCCGAAACCGATTGCCCTCGGTACCCGGCACGGTGTGACATGTGGGCATGAGCAGAATGGCGCAGGTCATCGTGTTGGCGCGATACGAGGACGAGGTGATGGAGCCGCTGACGCGGCCGGACGAGGCCCGCACCTGGCACGGCTGCTTTGCGCGGATACCCTGGTTCGTAGGGGGCTGGCACATCGAGTTCGAGCGGTGGAACCGGCGCCGCGGCGTGCTCAAGGACCTGGAGTCCCTGCCGTGGAACGAGCCCGCCTGCGTACAGGTCATGCTGCACGACGAGGACGACGACCTGTTCGGTCTGTGGATGTTCCGCGGCGGAGCCCTCGTCGAGGTGGGCATCCCCGGCACCCAGCGGGTGCACATCGCTGCCCCGCCATGGGACGTGGACCCCGGCTTCCTGGTCCGGACCGGCCTGGGCAGGGGAGAAGACCGGCACTCGCCAGAGCACGTACAAGACCCGCGGTCGTGCTGGTGACCCGGCGCAGACCCGGGCCAGACAGGTACTGAAGTCGCCCTTGCCGGTCCTGCCCGTGGCCGGACCGGTTTCATCTGGCTCCGAACATGATCGGCCGGACAAGCCTTGGTCGGTGACCGGCTCCCACTGGTCTTTCTGGCGGGTAGAAGTCCGCCACCCGGTCGAGGGCTGATCGCGCGGTCTCGGACGGAGCCACCGCTCGGAAACGCACCGAGCTCAGTTGCACGACGGGAAGCGGTTCGGCTCCATGGGGAAGTCCACCGGCGCTGCCTTCACACCGCGGGCCGGACGCTGCGAGCACATGCCGGCCGTGCGCGGCGCTGGCCTCGGCAAGCCCCAGCCCCAGCCCCAGCCCGAGCCGCCGCTGTAGGCAGTGCTGCCGGCGACCGCGGCACGAGGCGAGGCCGCCAGGACGGGGCGGTGGAGGTGACCTTTGGTACTCGCCCGGATTTCGTTGTTCAGCTCTTGCGGGCCAGCGGTTGCCCGGCGAAGCTCACCCCTGCCAGGCCGTGGACCATGAGGTTGCGAATGTTGCCGTGATCAGTGTCTTCCGGCGTCGCCAGCACACTGCGATAGTGCTCACCGAATGCCAGCAGAGCCTCTTGGTCGCTCAGCCCTTCCAGCAGGGCCAGCCCCAGCGTCTTGCAGGAACCCTCGTTCTCACCCGTGGCATTCTCCAGTTCCCCGTTGCGGAACGCCTGCGGCTGGTACTCGTAATGTGCGGCGACGAAGGCCAGGGTGTCGGCGAACTCGTGCTCGCCGGACGCAAGGCTTGCCCGCAGCGAGTTCAGATCAGTCATGGTGGTTTCCCCCTGGGGTGAGCAGACGTTCCGATCGCCGTCCGTGACCGGACGACGATACCTCCCTCATGGCCAGCCGGCAGGAATCGCTCCACATGTCGGAACGGCGCCATCCTCGCAGGTCACGGTGTGCGTCCGTGCGACCCGCCGCGAGCCGTTTTCGGTCCGGGTGATCGGCCGGGAGGACGGTGCTGATGCTGATCAGCAGCTGTTGCCGTTCCCGCCCCGTGCCGCAGGGCGGCTCGGTTGCGGGGTGGCGGCAAGGCGGGGTCGGGCGGTGGCATTGTCAGTGGGGGGCAGGATGATGACGTTCATGACCGAAAACAGTGCTCTGCTCTCTCCTGCCGCCTACGTGAAGGCCGTGACCACCGCCGTGGCGGCGTCGGCCGCGTACTACGGCGACGGGACCACCCCGCTCGGTGACGACGAGTACGACGGCCTGCTGCGCGCCATCGCGGCCTACGAGGAGGCCCACCCGGACGAGGTGCTCGCCGAGTCGCCGACCGGGAAGGTGGCGGGCGGGGCTGTGCAGGGTGACGTGCCGCACTCGGTGCCGATGCTCTCCCTCGACAACGTCTTCGACGCCGACGAGCTCGCCGAGTGGGCCGCAGGGCTGGAACGGCGTCTGGGGCACCCTGTGGCCGGGTGGTGTGTGGAGCCGAAGCTCGACGGCCTCGCGGTGGCCGCCCGGTACCGGGGTGGTCGGCTCATGCAGGTCCTCACCCGCGGCGACGGCCTGGCCGGCGAGGACATCACCCACGCCGCCGACGCCGTCCTCGGTCTGCCCCCGGTACTCACCCAGCCGATCGATGTCGAGCTGCGCGGCGAGGTGCTCCTGACGACCGCGCAGTTCGAGGAAGCCAACCGGATCCGGCTCGCCCACGCGGCCACGCCCTTCGCGCACCCGCGCAGCGGAGCAGCCGGCACGCTGCGGGCCAAGGACCGCCCCTACCGGATCGAGTTGACCTTCTTCGCCTACAGCGCGATCGGCCTGGACGACCTCGGCCACGTCGCTCTGCTGGAGAACCTGGCCGCGCTCGGCGCGAACACGGCCGCCAGCACGGCCGCCGCCCCGATGCGATGCGAGACCGTGGAGCAGGTGCAGGAACGCATCGACATGATCGCCGGCCTGCGCGGCGACCTGCCGTTCGGGATCGACGGTGTCGTCGTCAAGGCCGACACGGCCGAGGACCAGCGGCAGGCCGGCAACGGCTCGCGCGCCCCGAGGTGGGCGGTGGCCCGGAAACTGGCGGCCGAACACAAGGTGACGCGCCTGCTGGCGGTGGAGTGGAACGTCGGCCGGACCGGGATCATCGCCCCGCGCGCCGTCCTGGAGCCCGTGGTCATCGACGGGGTGACGGTCACCTACGCCACGCTTCACAATCCGTCCGACATCACCCGTCGCGGGCTCATGATCGGCGACCAGGTGTTCGTGTACCGGGCCGGCGACGTGATTCCCCGGGTCGAGGCGCCGCTGGCCGACCAGCGCACCGGCGCCGAGAGCCCGATCGTCTTCCCCGAAGCGTGCCCCCGCTGTGGCGACGCGATCGACACCTCCGAGCAGCGGTGGCGGTGCGTGCGCGGCCGGAGCTGTCAGGCCGTGGCCTCGGTGATCTACGCGGCCGGCCGGGACCAGCTCGACATCGAAGGTCTCGGCGGCACGCGCGCGGTCCAGCTGGTGGAGGCCGGTCTGGTCAAGGACGTCGCCGACCTGTTCACGCTGACCCGCGAGCAGCTCCTGGGCCTGGAGCGGATGGGTGAGACCAGCGCCGCCAACCTCCTGGCCGCGATCGAGACCGCCCGCGGGGCCGCATTGAGCCGCGTGTTCTGCGCCCTCGGTGTCCGCGGCACCGGGCGCACGATGTCCCGCCGGATCGCCGCGCACTTCGGCTCGATGGCCGCGATCCGGGCCGCCGACGCCGACACGCTGGCCGAGGTCGACGGCATCGGCACCGAGAAGGCCCGCGTCATTGCGGCCGAACTCGTCGAACTCGCCCCGCTCCTCGACAGACTCCAGGCCCAGCAGGTCGGCACGCAGGTCACCGAGCCGCAGAAGCCCTCGACCGACGGAGACGACGGAGACGACGGAAACGACGGCGAGGACTCGGCGGGCGGCCCGCTGGCCGGACAGGCCGTCGTGGTGACCGGCTCCATGACCGGCGCCCTTGCGGTGCTGTCCCGGAACGAGATGAACGAGCTGATCGAGCGGGCCGGCGGAAAGGCATCGTCGTCGGTGTCCAAGCGCACCACCCTCGTGGTGGCGGGCGAGAAGGCGGGCTCCAAGCGCACCAAGGCCGAAGAACTGGGCATCCGCATCCTCGACCCCGAGGAATTCGCCGTCCTCGTCGCCGGTCTCCTCCCCACCACCTCGTGACCTGAGTCGTAGGTTCGGTATGAGTCGTCCGGGTCCGAAGCTCGAGTCCGCGGAGGGCACTCGATCGCGGAAGTGTCGCGTCGTCTGGGGATCGCCGCTGACACGGTCCGCACCTGGCGCCGCCGGTTCGTCGAGCGCGGCCTGGAGGGCATGCACGACGAGCCACGGCCCGGTGTCCCGAGGAAGATCACCGACGCGAACGTCGAGCGGGTGATCGTCAAGACCCTGGAGGAGACGCCGAAGAACGCGACGCACTGGTCGACCAGGTCGATGGCCGCGGCCACGGGGATGTCGCAGTCGGCGATCTCCCGGATCTGGCGGGCGTTCGCCCTGGCCCCGCACCGTTCGCAGACGTTCAAGCTGTCGACGGATCCGCTGTTCATCGACAAGGTCCGCGATGTCGTCGGTCTCTCTCTCGACCCGCCGGAGAGGGCCCTGGTCCTCTGTGTGGACGAGAAGTCACACATCCAGGCCCTGGACCGGTCCCAGCCGGTCCTGCCGATGATGCCGGGCGTCCCCGAACGCCGCAGCCACGACTACATCCGCGCCGGCACCACCACCCTGTTCGCAGCCCTCGAGGTCTCCACCGGCAAGGTCATCGGTTCCCTCGACCGCCGCCACCGGGCCGCCGAGTTCAAGAAGTTCCTCGCCAAAGTGGACAAGGCGGTCCCCGACGGGCTGGAGGTCCACCTGATCCTGGACAACTACGCGACCCACAAGACGCCCGACATCAAGCGGTGGCTGCTGGCCCACCCAAGGTTCCACCTGCACTTCACGCTGACCAGCGCGTCCTGGCTGAACCTGGTGGAGCGGTGGTTCGCCGAACTCACGCAAAAGAAGCTCAAGCGGGGCGTGCACCGCTCCGTCCAGGCCCTCGAACGCGACATCCGGGCCTGGCTGGGCGACTGGAACGACCAGCCAGGCCCTTCGTCTGGACGAAGACCGCCGACGAGATCCTCGACAAAGTCGCCTCCTACTGCCACCAAATCTCTGACTCAGGTCACTAGGAGTTGTCGTCAAAGTGTCACGCCCACATCAGGAGCGATGCGAGGGTGACGGCTGCTTGGTAGGCCTGGGCGGTCTTGTCGTACCTGGTGGCGAT
>NZ_LGDB01000190.1:0-77244 GCF_001279655.1 Streptomyces sp. WM6372
CCCCCTGGAGCCGGGGGCCGCGGCCGGCGGCCCCCCCCCCCCACGCCCTCCCGCGGCCCGGGTCGGCAGGAGGGCGCGGGCGGTGGGGGGGGCGGGGGTCGGGCTGCTGCTGACGGGCGGGGCCGTGGGCGGGTACCTGCACTTCGGGGCGGGGGCCGGACCTCCGGGGCGGAGCGCCGCGCAGGCCGACCCGGCGCCGGCGAAGCCGTTCGTACCGTGGGCGGTCGCGCTGGGCGAGCCGAGGGCGGGCAGTCGGACCGGGGCCTGTTCCTGGGGGGAGGCGGCGGCCCTGTACTGCGCCGGGCCGGGGGTGGCGGCGGCCCGGCTCAGCCCGGCGGACGGGTCGGTGGTGTGGTCGGTGAAGGCGGCTGCCCCGGCGACCCGGACCGCGGCGGACGGTGCGCCGCTGCACGCGGGCGGGCTGGTGCTCGTGGCCGCGCCGGGCAGCGGGACGCTTCAGGCGCTGGATCCGGGTACGGGCGCCGAGCGCTGGCAGCGGAAGCTGCCGGACGGCGCGCGGGCGGTGGCCTCGGCGGGCGGGCAGGTGCTGCTCGTACCGCCGAACGGGAACGTGACGGCGCTCGACGCGGCGAGCGGCGCCGTGCGGTGGACGAAGCAGCTCGGCGGGATGGGCTCCGTGTGGTGGGGCGACGGCGCGGTGGCGTACGTGTCGACGCCCGACGGCGGTGGCGGGAGCTCACAGCTGCTGGCGGTGGATCCGGCGAACGGGGCGGTGCGCTGGCAGTTGCGGACGGCGGGACGGCTGCGGCCGGTCGGGGCCGCGCGGGGCGGGCTGTACCTGCTGGACGTCGATACGGAAGGCAAGACCGGCGCGGTGGTCCGGGTGGATGCGGCGACGCAGGCGGTCCGGCGGGTCCGGCTGTCGGTGCCGCTCTTCGACGCGGAGGCGGCGGTGGGCGCGGACGGCGTCGTGTACGCGGTCGGGGTCTCGGGTGCGCTGATCGCGGTGGGCGCCGAGCGGGAGATGTGGCGGCTGGAGACGGGCCTGGCCGTGGCGTCCCGTCCGGTGGCGGCCGACGGCCGGATCCACCTGACGGCGCCGGACGGGCGGCTGCTGGCGGTCGACTGCGGGACCGGGCGGCTGGTGGGCCAGACGCGGCCGCGCCCGGGCGACGGCCGCGACGGCTTCACGGCCACCCTGCCGACCCCGGTCCCGGCCGGGGGCCGGGTCTACGGGACGGCCCCGGACGGCACGGTCTTCGCGGTCAGCGCCGCCGACCCCACGGGGTGGTGACCGGCCCCGACGCGGCAGGAAGCGGCGAACCCCGCCGGGGATTCCCGGCGGGGTTCGCGGTGGCTCCGGTGCGGAGTCGGGGCGCGGCGGTCGTCAGACGCCCAGCTTGCTCACGTCGCGGACGGCGCCCTTGTCGGCGCTCGTCGCCATCGCGGCGTACGCGCGCAGCGCAGCCGAGACCTTGCGCTCGCGGTTCTTCGGGGCGTAGACGCCGCCGAGGGCCGCGTGGCGGGCGGCCAGCGTGGCCTCGTCCACCAGCAGCTCGATCGAGCGGTTCGGGATGTCGATCCGGATGCGGTCGCCGTCCTCGACGACGGCGATGTCGCCGCCCGAGGCCGCCTCCGGGGAGGCGTGGCCGATGGACAGGCCCGAGGTGCCGCCGGAGAAGCGGCCGTCCGTGACGAGCGCGCAGACCTTGCCGAGCCCGCGCCCCTTCAGGAACGACGTCGGGTAGAGCATCTCCTGCATGCCGGGGCCGCCGCGCGGGCCCTCGTACCGGATGACGACGACGTCGCCCGCCTTGATCTCCTTGCGGAGGATCTTGTCGACCGCCTCGTCCTGCGATTCGCAGACGACCGCCGGGCCCTCGAAGGTCCAGATCGACTCGTCGACGCCCGCCGTCTTCACGACGCACCCGTCGACCGCGATGTTGCCGCGCAGGACCGCCAGCCCGCCGTCCTTGGAGTACGCGTGCTGCACCGACCGGATGCAGCCGCCCTCGGCGTCCAGGTCGAGCTCGTCCCAGCGCTCGGACTGCGAGAAGGCGGTGGCGGAGCGCACGCAGCCGGGGGCCGCGTGCCACAGCTCCATGGCCTCCTCCGAGGCCGTGCCGCTGCGCGCGTCCCACTTCGCCAGCCAGTCCTCCAGGTTCTCGGAGTGGACCGTCGTGACGTCCTTGTTCAGGAGCCCGCCGCGGTGCAGCTCGCCGAGGATGGCGGGGATGCCGCCGGCCCGGTGGATGTCCTCCATGTAGTACGTACCGCCGGGCGCCACGTTCGGCGCGACCTTGGCCAGGCACGGGACCCGCCTCGACACCTCGTCGATGTCGGTGAGGTCGTACTCCAGGCCCGCCTCCTGCGCGGCGGCCAGCAGGTGCAGGATCGTGTTCGTCGAGCCGCCCATGGCGATGTCGAGCGCCATGGCGTTCTCGAAGGCCTGGCGGGTCGCGATGGAGCGCGGCAGGACCGAGTGGTCGTCCTGCTCGTAGTACCGCTTGGTGATCTCGACGACCGTCCGGCCGGCGTCCTCGTACAGCGCGCGGCGGGCGGTGTGCGTGGCGAGGACGGAGCCGTTGCCGGGGAGCGCGAGGCCGATGGCCTCGGCGAGGCAGTTCATGGAGTTGGCGGTGAACATGCCGCTGCACGACCCGCAGGTCGGACAGGCGTTCTCCTCGATCCGCAGCACGTCCTCGTCGGAGACGTTCTCGTTGGAGGCGTCGACCATGGCGTCGATCAGGTCGAGCTTGCGGACGGTGCCGTCGACGAGGACGGCCTGGCCGGCCTCCATCGGGCCGCCCGACACGAACACGACCGGGATGTTGAGGCGCATGGCGGCCATCAGCATGCCGGGGGTGATCTTGTCGCAGTTCGAGATGCAGATGAGCGCGTCGGCGCAGTGCGCCTCGACCATGTACTCCACGCTGTCCGCGATCAGGTCGCGGGAGGGCAGGGAGTACAGCATGCCGCCGTGCCCCATGGCGATGCCGTCGTCGACCGCGATGGTGTTGAACTCGCGCGGGATGGCACCGGCGGCGCGGATGGCGTCGGAGACGATCCGGCCGACGGGCGCCAGGTGGGTGTGGCCGGGGACGAACTCGGTGAAGGAGTTGGCGACCGCGATGATCGGCTTCCCGATGTCCGCGCTCGCTACGCCCGACGCACGCATAAGGGCGCGTGCGCCCGCCATGTTGCGGCCGTGGGTGACGGTGCGGGACCTCAGCTCGGGCATCGGGTTCACTCCCCATGAGTACGGTGGCGTTCGCACGCCCGCCGCGACTGTGGATATGGCTCGGTTACGAGGCTACGCTCCCGGCCCGCGATGCGGACAAGTGGTCCGCATGTCGATACGGCCGGCTCATTCCTCGGTCAGGTAACGCTGAAGGGTGGGCGCCACCAGCGTGACGATGTCCTCCGGGTCGGCGGAGGCCAGGGGCTCGACCTGGACCACGTACCGCAGGAGCGCGATGCCGATCATGTGCGAGGCGGCGAGCTCGGCGCGGAAGGTGGGGTCGGGGACGTCGAGGTCGGCCGCGACCCGTTCCAGGAGCCGGCGCAGGACCAGCCGGCGCAGCACCGCCGCCGCGACCTCGTGGGTGAGGGCGGAGCGGATGACGGCGAGCAGGGGCGCCCGGGTGACCGGGTTCTCCCAGATGCCCAGGAAATAGCGGGCCAGCCGCTCCCCGATGCCCTCGGGGCCCTCCCCCACGATGGCGGGGACGACGAGGGCGGGCTCCATCGTGACCTCGATGGCGGCGGCGAACAGGTCGTCCTTGCTGCCGAAGTAGTGGTGGACCAGTGCCGGGTCCACGCCGGCGACCTTCGCGATGCCGCGCACGGACGTCTTGTCGTACCCGCGCTCCGCGAACACCTCGCGGGCGGCGAGCCGGATCCGCTCCTGGGTGCCGGGGCCTTCGTCGGCCTCGTCCTGGCGGGGCCGGCCGGGCCCGCGGCGCGGCTTGACGGGTTCCGTCATGGCCGGGGGGTCCTGATCGGGGCGGCGTTGGCCGCGAGGTGGAGCCGGGTGAAGGCGAGCGCCTCGGCGAGGTCGGCCTCGCGCTCGGCGGAGGACATCGCGCGGCGGGTGTTGACCTCGATGACGACGTGCCCGTCGAAGGAAGTCCGGGCGAGCCGCTCCAGCAACTCGGCACACGGCTGCGTCCCCCGCCCCGGAACCAGGTGCTCGTCCTTGGCCGAACCGTTTCCGTCGGCGAGGTGCACGTGGGCGAGCCGGTCCCCCATGCGGTCGATCATCTCGGTGGCATCGGTCCGGGCGGTCGCGGTGTGCGACAGATCGACGGTGAAGTGCCGGTAGTCGTCCTTGGTCACGTCCCACTCGGGGGCGTAGGCCAGCATCTCGCGGTCCCGATACCGCCAGGGGTACATGTTCTCGACGGCGAACCGCACATCGGTCTCGTCGGCCATCCGCCAGATCCCGCTGACGAAGTCCCGCGCGTACTGGCGCTGCCAGCGGAACGGCGGGTGCACGACCACGGTGGACGCCCCCAGCCGCTCGGCCGCGGCCTGCGCCCGCTGGAGCTTGGTCCAAGGATCGGTGGACCACACCCGCTGCGTAATGAGCAGACAGGGAGCGTGCACGGCGAGGATCGGCACCTGGTACTGGTCCGACAGCCGCCGCAGGGCATCGACGTCCTGGCTGACCGGATCCGTCCAGACCATCACCTCGACGCCGTCGTAACCGAGGCGCGCGGCGATCTCGAAGGCGGTAGCCGTCGACTCCGGATAGACGGAGGCAGTGGACAGCGCGACTTTCGCACTCGGGATCCGAACAGGTTCTGCCACGGAGACAGGGTACGGGGCCCGGCCACGAACGACCGTGACGCCGACCACGCCGCCCTGGAGCCCGCACTCGACCGGGAGGCGGGTCAGTCCAGCGGAAGGCTCGGGTGCGCGACGTCGCGTCCGGCGTGGAGGGCGAGCTGATGGCAGTGGGACGTCTCGGCCGTGGCCACCCGGAAGTACTGGATGGACCTGGCCTCCATCCGGGCCGCAACCCCGGACGGCCCGGGGCCGCCATGGCGACCGGAGCGCGTAGCGATCTGCCGCGTGGTGCCCGCCTGCCCGGTGCTGACGGTGATCCGGCCGCTGCCCGGCTCCGGCCGGGCTCGCCCCGACCCGGAACGGGCCTGCCCGTGGGCCCCGGCCGGGCAGGCAGAACCGACGGAACCGGTTTTCGGCGGCCCTGATGCCGCCCCGCTCCACGCTTGTGCCCAGGTGACCGTCCGTTTGGGGGCTTCCCGACAGTCCTTGTCCTTCCGGGGCGGGACGGGCGGTCAAGGGCGGCCGAAGGCCGTCGCGAAGCGACGCGACCGCAGGGAGCGCCCTTGAGGGCCCGGCCCGGCACGGAGAGACGATGGGACTGGCGGGAAACCCCCCAAACCCACCGCGCCGCCGACCAGCGGGCCACCGCTCACGGGGGCCGGCTCTCGCAGGCGGAGCCTCCCCGAGCGGAATCCCGCGGGCGCCGACAGCAGCGGGGCACCCGCCCTCGCCTCGATGCCGAGGAGGCGGGTGGGCAACCACCGCCCCGCGGTGCTGGGGCCAGGGGGTGGAGGCCCGCTCGCGCCGCAGGCCTCGTACCGCCCCGCGCTCAGGGCGCCGTCACGACGGGAGGTGGTCCAGACGGCGGAGGATCACTCCTTCCCTCAGGGCCCAGGGGCAGATCTCCAGTTCGTCCACGCCGAAGAGGTCCATCGCGCCCTCCGCGACCAGGGCTCCCGCCAGCAGCTGGGACGCCCGGCCCTCCGAGACTCCCGGGAGGGCGGAGCGCTGGGCGGTGGTCATCGCCGCGAGCCGCGGGACCCACTCCTCCAGGGACTTGCGGGTCAGGTCCCGCTGAACGTACAGGCCGTCCGCCGAGCGGGCCGCGCCCGCGATGCGGGCCAGCTGGCGGAAGGTCTTCGACGTCGCGACCACGTGGTCCGGCGCCCCGAAGCGCCTGAACTCCCCGACCGTACGGGCGATCTGGGCCCGCGCGTGGCGCCGCAGGGCCCGTACGTCCGCCGGGTCCGGCGGGTCGCCCGGCAGCCAGCCCGTGGTGAGGCGGCCCGCGCCCAGCGGCAGCGAGACCGCCGCGTCGGGGTCCTCGTCGATGCCGTACGCGATCTCCAGCGAGCCGCCGCCGATGTCGAGGACCAGCAGCTTGCCCGCGGACCAGCCGAACCAGCGCCGGGCGGCCAGGAACGTCAGCCGCGCCTCGTCCTCACCGCTCAGGATGGGCAGGTCGACGCCGGTCTCCGCCAGCACCCTGGCCAGGACCTCGTCCGCGTTCGTGGCCTCGCGCACGGCGCTGGTCGCGAAGGGGACGACGTCCTCGCAGCCCTTGTCCTCGGCGGCCTGCGCCGCCTCGCCGATCACCGAGACGAGGCGCTCGACGCCCTCCGGGGTGACCGCTCCGCGCTCGTCGAGCAGCTCCGCCAGCCGCAGTTCCACCTTGTGCGAGTGGGCCGGCTGCGGGCGCGCGCCGGGGTGCGCGTCCACCACCAGCAGATGGATCGTGTTCGAACCCACATCGAGGACACCGAGTCTCATACGAGGAAACGCTACTGTGCGGCTGGAGTATGGGTGACGTAAGGGGCCCTTAGGCTTGGGTTTGTGCCAAATACGAAGAAGGCCAACAAGTCCAAGGCGACCAAGAAGACCAAGGCCAAGGCCTCGGTTGCCCGTGACGACGAGAAGGGGCTCGATTTCCCCCGGGCCTGGGTCGAGTTCCCCGACCCCGCCGACGCCGAGCAGGTCTTCCGCTGCGACCTGACCTGGCTCACCTCCCGCTGGACGTGCATCTTCGGCAGCGGCTGCCAGGGCATCCAGGCCGGCCGGGCCGACGACGGCTGCTGCACCCTCGGCGCGCACTTCTCGGACGAGGACGACGAGAAGCGGGTCGCCGAGCACGTGGCGCGGCTGACCCCCGAGCTGTGGCAGTTCCACGACGTCGGCAGCGAGACCGGGTGGACGCAGCACGACGACGACGGGGAGAAGCAGACCCGCCGCTGGGACGGCGCCTGCATCTTCCTCAACCGGCCCGGCTTCCCCGCCGGGGCGGGCTGCTCGCTGCACATCCTGGCGCTCAAGAGCGGCCAGGAGCCGCTGGAGACCAAGCCGGACGTGTGCTGGCAGCTGCCGATCCGCCGGACGTACGAGTGGATCGACCGGCCCGACGACACCCGCGTGCTCCAGGTGTCGATCGGCGAGTACGACCGGCGCGGCTGGGGTCCGGGCGGGCACGACCTGCACTGGTGGTGCACGTCGGCGACGTCCGCGCACGGCGCCGGCGACCCGGTGTACGTGTCGTACCGCGCCGAGCTGACCGAGCTGATGGGCAAGGAGGGGTACGAGGCCCTCGTGAAGCTGTGCGAGGCCCGGCTGTCCTCGCTGCTGCCGATGGCACCGCACCCCGCGGACCCGGCCGCCCCCTAGGCCGGCCGGGCCTCCCGGGCCTGCGAGGCCTCCCAGGCCTTCGAGGCCTCCCAGGCCTCCCAGGCCTTCGAGGCCGTCACGACGGCCCCGGCCCGCTCGGGTCCGACGGCGGGCCAACCGTTCCTCCTGCCGAGGCGCTCGCCGTCGGGGTCGGGGTCGGAGTGGGGGTCGGCGTGGGGGTCGGGGTCGGCGTCGGGGTTTCCGTCGGCGTGGGCGTAGGGCTCGGTGTCGGCGTCGGGTCCGCGGGCTCCGGCGGGGGCGTGGGCGCCGGGCGGCCGCGGCCCTGGATGGAGATCACCGCGCCGCCCGGCTCCACCCCGATCCGGGCGGACCAGGCGCCCACCGGCTGCGCCTCGGTGTCGACGGTGATCCAGACCGTGAACGATTCGCCGGGGCTCAGCGTCCCCGCGGAGCGGCTCGCCCGCAGCCAGGGCGCGTCGGACCAGAGCTGCCAGTCCACCGGCGCCCCGCCGGACGCGGTGAGCGTGAGCATCGTGGTGCCCCGGTGCGAGGAGGCGGCGACGGACAGCCGTCCGGGGTTGCCCGCCCGGTCGCCGGGGGCGGCGGACGCCCCCGTGCTGATCACCTCGACGGATACGTCCGAGCCGTCCGGGTCCGCGCCGCCCGGGGCGAAGCCGGGTTCGCCGGTGGTGCGGGCGGTGTTGCCGGCGTTCTCGTACGCGCGCGGCGGGCGGCCGTCCTGCCGCAGGCCCGGGAAATCGGACTCGCTCGCGGAGATCCGGGTGGAGTCCACCCCGACGGGCTCGCCGGTCTCCGGGGCGCCGCGGTAGGCCGCCCACAGCGCCAGGACCGGGGCCGCGACGACGGTGGCGACGACGGTGGTGGTCACGGCCCGCGCGCGCAGCCGGTCGCGGCGGGCAGCGCGGTCCCGGGGGTCCATCGGGAATCCGGTGCGGTCGAAGCGCGGGCCGGGCCGGCGCCCGCGGCGGCCGCCGGAGCGGACCATGGCCGCGCGGACGGCGGTGCGCGGGGCCGGGACCAGCGGGAGGGCGGCGTCGATGCCGCCGGTGCCGGGCCAGGGGGACGCGGCGTCGGCGCGTTCGGCGACGCGGCGGCAGCGCGGGCAGTCGTCGACGTGGCGGACCAGCTCGGCGCGCAGGGTGGTGGACAGCAGCACCTGCCCGTCGCCGTCGCCGGTGAGCCGGGACACGGACGGGCAGCCGCCGCTCTCGACGACGGCGAGGGCGGCGCGGGTCCGCTCCACCTCGCAGGCGGCGCCGGCCAGCAGCTCGCGGGCGATGGCGGGGGGCGTGCCGAGGACGGCGGCGAGTTCGGGGACGCCGAGGCGGTGGCGGACGGCGAGTTCGAGGGCCTCGCGCTGCGCGGGCGTGGTCCCGGCGGCCTCGGGCCAGGCGAGCCGGGCCAGCTCGGTGCGCCGGTACGCGCTCACGTCGAGGGCGCCGGAACGGTACTCCTCCGGCGCGCGCTCGGCGCGCTCAGCGTGCTCGGCGTGCTCAGCGCGCTCGGTGTGCTCAGCGCGCTCGGTGTCCTTGCGCTCCGGCGTGCGCCGGGCGGAGTGCGCTCCGGGGAGCCGGGTCCGCCGGTGCTCGGCCAGCCGCCGCAGGCAGGCCCAGCGGGCGAGGGCGTACAGCCAGGCCCGCCGGGCGCCCTCGTCGGGACATCGACCGGGGTACCGCTCGGCGACGGCGAGGACCTCGGCGAGGACCTCCGTGGCGGCGTCGTGGTCACAGAGGACCGAAAGGCAGTAAGTGAACAGGCCGTCCAGGTACGGCTCGTGCCGGAACGGGGGCGGCGTCTGGGGTGCCTGGGACTGTTGGGACGGCTGTTCTCGATCGAGATCTTCGAGATCTTCGAGACCATCGGGGCCCTTGAGACCTGCGAGGCCCTCGGGGCGTTCAGGGGGGCCCGCGGGGGGAGTGCGCCCGTGCGCCCGGTGTGCGCCGGTGCGCTGGGCGGGGCTTTCCTGATTGCTGCTGTTCACCCTGGCGAAGGTAGGCCGCACGCCGGTGACGGCCGTGAAGCCTTCAGCTGTTTTAGCCCTTACGGGTGAACAGATCGAACGTGTGCTGACTGCGGCCCTGACGCCTGGACCGTCCACCGAGCCGTCCGCCGGCCGACCACCGCACCGACCACTGCGCCGACCGCCGGGCCCCGGCCGAGCGGTCGGCGCTGTCACAGGCTCCGGATACCGTGGGCCGCATGGCTGCCCGTACATCTCGTTCATCCGCCAAGGACCGGCCGTCCTACCGCTGCTCCGAGTGCGGCTGGACGACCGCGAAATGGCTCGGGCGGTGCCCCGAGTGCCAGGCGTGGGGCACCGTCGAGGAGATGGGCGGCGCGCCCGCCGTACGGACCACCGCCGCCGGCCGGGTCTCGGCGCCCGCCCTCCCGATCGCGCAGGTCGACGGCCGGACGGCGACCGCCCGCAGCACGGGCGTGGACGAGCTGGACCGGGTCCTCGGCGGCGGGCTCGTGCCCGGCGCCGTCGTCCTGCTGGCCGGCGAGCCGGGCGTCGGCAAGTCGACGCTGCTGCTCGACGTCGCGGCGAAGGCGGCGAGCGAAGCGCACCGCACCCTCTACGTCACGGGCGAGGAGTCGGCGAGCCAGGTGCGGCTGCGGGCCGACCGGATCAACGCGCTCAACGACCACCTCTTCCTCGCAGCCGAGACCGATCTGTCCGCCGTACTGGGCCACCTCGACGCCGTACAGCCCTCGTTGCTGGTCCTGGACTCCGTACAGACCGTCGCCTCGCCCGAGATCGACGGCGCGCCCGGCGGCATGGCCCAGGTCCGCGAGGTCGCCGGTGCCCTGATCCGCGCCTCCAAGGAGCGCGGGATGGCCACCCTGCTGGTCGGGCACGTCACCAAGGACGGGGCGATCGCCGGCCCGCGGCTGCTGGAGCACCTCGTCGACGTGGTCCTCAGCTTCGAGGGCGACCGGCACGCGCGGCTGCGCCTCGTACGCGGCGTGAAGAACCGGTACGGCGCCACCGACGAGGTCGGCTGCTTCGAACTGCACGACGAGGGGATCACCGGGCTCGCCGACCCGAGCGGGCTGTTCCTGACCCGGCGCGCGGAGGCCGTCCCCGGGACCTGCCTGACGGTGACCCTGGAGGGCAAGCGCCCGCTCGTCGCCGAAGTGCAGGCGCTGACCGTGGACTCGCAGATCCCCTCGCCGCGGCGGACCACCTCCGGTCTGGAGACCTCGCGCGTCTCGATGATGCTGGCGGTGCTGGAGCAGCGCGGGCGGATCACCGCGCTCGGCAAGCGCGACATCTACTCCGCCACTGTGGGCGGGGTGAAGCTGACCGAGCCGGCCGCCGACCTGGCGATCGCGCTCGCGCTGGCCTCGGCGGCGAGCGACGTGCCGCTGCCGAAGAACCTCGTGGCGATCGGCGAGGTCGGGCTCGCGGGCGAGGTGCGGCGGGTGACGGGCGTCCAGCGGCGGCTCGCCGAGGCGCACCGGCTCGGCTTCACGCACGCGCTGGTGCCCGGCGATCCGGGGAAGGTGCCGGCCGGGATGAAGGTCATCGAGGTCGCGGACATGGGTGACGCCCTGCGGGTCCTGCCGCGCGGGCGTTCGCGGGCGGCGGCCAAGGAGTAGCCGCTGGTGAGGGGGTCCGTACGGGGCCCCGCGGGGGCGCACCTGGCCAAGCCACGGCGGGCGCACAGCGGGCGCCGGTAGACTTTGTGCTGGTCCGCCCGGCCGTACGCAGGCGGCGCAACCCGCGACCGGAGGAGTGCAGTGGCAGCCAAGGACGGGGCAGCAGCATCCGGAAAGTCGGGCGCGAGCTCCAAGCAGGAGGCCATGATGCGCGCCTCGCTGAGCGCGGTCGCACCTGGTCAGCCCCTTCGTGACGGCCTGGAACGGATCGTCCGCGGCAACACCGGCGGCCTGATCGTCCTCGGGATGGACAAGTCGGTCGAGGCGATGTGCACGGGCGGCTTCGTCCTGGACGTGGAGTTCACCGCGACCCGGCTGCGCGAGCTGTGCAAGCTCGACGGCGCGCTGATCCTCGACAAGGACCTCACCAAGATCCTGCGGGCGGGCGTCCAGCTGGTGCCGGACGCGTCGATCCCCACGGAGGAGACGGGGACGCGGCACCGGACCGCGGACCGGGTGTCCAAGCAGTGCGGCTTCCCGGTGGTGTCGGTGTCGCAGTCGATGCGGCTGATCGCGCTGTACGTGGACGGGGAGCGGCGGGTCCTGGAGGAGTCCGGGGCGATCCTGTCGCGGGCGAACCAGGCGCTGGCCACGCTGGAGCGGTACAAGCTCCGCCTGGACGAGGTCGCCGGGACGCTGTCCGCGCTGGAGATCGAGGACCTGGTCACGGTGCGCGACGTGACGGCGGTCGCGCAGCGGCTGGAAATGGTTCGCCGCATTGCCACGGAAATCGCTGAATACGTGGTCGAGCTGGGCACGGACGGACGACTGCTGTCGCTCCAGCTGGACGAGCTGACGGTCGGTATCGAGCAGGAGCGGGAGCTGGTGATCCGGGACTACGTGCCGGAGCCGACGGCGAAGCGCTCCCGCACGGTGGAGGAGGCGCTGCCGGCGCTCGACGCGCTGACGCATCCGGAACTGCTGGAGCTGGCGATCGTGGCGCGGGCGCTGGGGTACACGGGCTCGCCCGAGACCCTGGACTCGGCGGTCTCCCCGCGCGGGTACCGGCTGCTGGCGAAGGTTCCGCGGCTGCCGGGGGCCATCATCGAGCGGCTGGTCGAGCACTTCGGGGGCCTGCAGAAGCTGCTGGCCGCCTCGGTGGACGACCTCCAGGCCGTGGACGGCGTGGGCGAAGCCCGTGCGCGCAGCGTGCGCGAGGGGCTGTCCCGGCTGGCCGAGTCCTCGATCCTCGAACGGTACGTCTGACCGCCCTCGAACGGTACGTCCGACCACAGGTGTCCGGGGGCCGAGCCCCCGGACGGGACTGAGCACCCCGGACGGGACTGAGCGCCCGGACGGGGCTGAGCCCCCGGACGCACCTCAGTGGTGTCAGTCCTGCTTCAGGACGAACGAGGTGCGGGCCACCGGCATCCCCGGGGACTTGACCTCCACCACGTACGTGTCCGCGGCCGCGGCGCCCGCCGGAGGCGTCTGGCACTGGTCGGGTGCGCTGAACTTCCTGTCCCACTCCAGCGACTGCTTCGTCTCGCCCTGGGCCGGCACCCGGAAGAACGCGTTGCCCGCGCCCGACGGGCAGTCCGCCGAGGACCAGACCGCCTTGCTCGTGCTCGCCTGGAGGATGGTCAGGACCGCCTGCTTCGGGCCGAGGTCGACCTTGCAGGTCGTGCCGGAGACGTTGCGCGCGACCAGTTCGAGGCGGGGCTTCTCGCTCGTCTCGTACTCGTTCTTCACGCTCTTGACCTCCCACTGCAGCCCGCTCGCGGCGCAGGTGGGCAGGGGTGAGTCCGCCGGGACCTGGGGCGCGGCGCCGCCCGTACCGCCGCTGCCGGCGGAACCGGTGCCGCCGCCCGAAGCGGAACCCGTGCCCGGAGTGCCGCCCGGTTCACCGTTCTTGCCCGCGCCGCCGCCCGACTCCGCACGCCCGCCCGGCGCCTGACTGATCGCCGGCCCGGTCCCCGCCGGTCCCGGGGTGATCGACGTGACGGGCTTGGGCGCCTTGTCGCCGCCCTTGCCGTTCGTACTCGACGTGCCCCCACCGGAACTGACGGTCCATACGGCGAGGAGCGCGAGCAGGGCGACGACGGACGCCAGCACAGCCCTCCGTCGCCAGTAGATGGAGGAGGGGAGCGGCCCGACCGGATTGCGCATAGATCCCACGGACGGAACTTTACGAGAGTCCGCGGCCCGATCCGCGCCCCACATGCCGCGCAACCGGCTTGTTTTGCCGATGATCATCCTGCGGACCGACCCCTGACCGTCGAGAATCGGCCAAGCGTCCCATGCCGGACTTGATCGGCTTTGGGTACGGTCGGTGAGCATGGACTCCTCCGGCCTCTACCGCGACATCACCGGCTCCGCCCGCTCCGCACCCGGCTGGGTGCAGTCGGCGTTCGAGGTCTGGACGGAGTACGGGCTGCTGCTCTTCGGCCTCCTCTTCATAGCCGTGTGGTGGCGTGCGCGCGCCCAGGCGGGCCCGCGAGCCCTCGCCCTCGCCGTCGCCGCGCCGCTCGCCACCGCGCTCGCGTACGTCGCCTCCGAGCTCGTGAAGTCCGCCGTGGACGAGGAACGGCCCTGCCGGGCGGTCGCCGGGGCGGCCGCCCCGCTCCTCGCCTGCCCGGCCCCCGGCGACTGGTCGTTCCCCAGCAACCACTCCGCCATCGCCGGCGCCGCCGCCGTCGCGCTGGCCCTCGCCGTACGCCGCCTCGCGGCGGTGGCCGTCCCGCTCGCGGTGCTGATGGCCTTCTCCCGCGTCTTCGTCGGCGTCCACTACCCCCACGACGTCCTGGCCGGCCTGCTGCTCGGCGGGGCGCTGGCGGCGCTCGCCGTCACCGCCCTGACCGGTCCGATCAGTACGATCACCACCGCCATGCGGGCGAGCGGCGGCCGCGCCGCTGTCTGGTTCACCGGCCCGGGCCCCGCGCGCCGGCCCTGAAACGTGCCAGGATGCCGTTTGCCATGACTGCATCCACCAGCCCTTCCCCCAAGACGTCCTCCGACGCGTCCCACGCGCTGCACTCCCCGGTCATCGCGTGGTTCGAGGAGCACGCCCGCGACCTGCCCTGGCGCCGCCCCGAGGCCGGCCCCTGGGGGGTCATGGTCAGCGAGTTCATGCTCCAGCAGACCCCCGTCAGCCGGGTCCTGCCCGTATACGAGCAGTGGCTCGCCCGCTGGCCCCGCCCGGCCGACCTGGCCGCCGAGGCCCCCGGCGAGGCCGTACGGGCCTGGGGGCGGCTCGGCTACCCGCGGCGCGCCCTGCGCCTGCACGGCGCGGCCGTCGCGATAACGGAGCGGCACGGGGGCGACGTACCGCGGGAGCACGCGCAGCTGCTCGCGCTGCCCGGGATCGGCGAGTACACGGCGGCGGCCGTGGCCTCCTTCGCGTACGGGCAGCGGCACGCCGTGCTCGACACCAACGTGCGCCGGGTCTTCGCCCGCACCACGACCGGAGTCGAGTACCCGCCGAACGCCACCACCGCGGCCGAGCGGCGCCTGGCCCGGGCCCTGCTGCCCGAGGACGAGGACACCGCGGCCCGCTGGGCGGCGGCGTCGATGGAACTCGGCGCCCTGGTGTGCACCGCCAAGTCCCCGGACTGCGCCCGCTGCCCGGTGGCCGCGTTGTGCGCGTGGCGGCTGGCCGGGAAGCCGGCCCACGACGGGCCGCCGCGGCGCGGGCAGACGTACGCGGGGACCGACCGGCAGGTGCGCGGCAAGCTCCTCGCGGTGCTGCGGGACGCGGTCGGGCCGGTTCCGCAGGCCGTCCTCGACACCGTCTGGGACGAGCCCGTGCAGCGGGCCCGGGCGCTGGACGGGCTGGTCTCCGACGGGCTGGTCGAGCCGCTCGCGGCGGGGATGTACCGGCTGCCGCAGGGCACCCCCGCGAACGCGCCCTCAAGTGCCCCCGCGGCCACCCCCGCGAGCGCCCCGACGGCAACCCCCACGAGCCCCGGAGCGAGCACCCCTGCGAGCCCCGCCACAAGCTGAGCCAGAGGTTCCGTTTATCTCGGCGAAACCCCAGCTCACGGCACTGTTACACAACCTATGGGTGTCCGTGCGCCCACCGAAGGCTGGCCCGCACAGGCCCGTGACAACCCCTCCGTACCTTCAAATCCGTAAGGCGGAAGGCAACGGACGAGCGGTTGCACGGGACGGAGGCGGTCTGAGATGGCGCACGGCGAGGTACTCGGATTCGAAGAGTACGTACGCACTCGGCAGGACGCGCTCCTGCGCAGTGCCCGGCGCCTGGTTCCGGACCCCACGGACGCGCAGGACCTCCTGCAGACCGCCCTGGTGCGCACGTACGGCCGCTGGGACGGCATCGCCGACAAGTCCCTGGCCGACGCCTACCTGCGCCGCGTCATGATCAACACCCGTACCGAGTGGTGGCGCGCCCGCAAGCTCGACGAGGTCCCCACCGAGCAGCTTCCGGACGCCTCCGTCGAGGACGGCTCCGACCAGCGCGCCGACCGCGCCCTGCTGATGGACATCCTCAAGGTGCTCGCGCCCAAGCAGCGCAGCGTCGTCGTACTGCGACACTGGGAGCAGATGAGCACCGAGGAGACCGCCGCCGCGCTCGGGATGTCTGCGGGTACTGTGAAGAGCACCCTGCACCGCGCACTGGCCCGTCTCCGGCAGGAACTGGAGAGCCGGGACCTGGACATGCGCGCGCTGGAGCGCGGTGACCACCGCGGTGACCACACCATCCGGTACGAGGGGCGTGAGCGGTGCGCGGCCTGAACGGCCAATGCCTGAGGGGCAGAAGTTCGCTGGCTCTGATGTCGGCGGGGACGGTCGTCCTCGCCGGCACTGTGCTGTTCGCGGCCGGATGCAGCGCGGGCGGGACCGGCCTGCGCGACGGTGGGCCCGCCCACACCGACCCCGTGTCCAAGAGCTCCCCGGCGGCCACGCCGCCCGACCACGTCCCGGCCACGACCGGCGCCTCGGGCAAGCCCGCCAAGAAGGTCGACCCCGTCGCGCTGCTCCAGGCGGACCCCAAGGTCAGCGCCGAGGTCAAGCGGGACCTCAAGCCCTGCACGGGCAAGGAATACCCGATCGACGTGAGCTACGGGAAAGTCACCGGGAACTCGGCCGTCGACATCGTGGTCAACGTGCTGTCCTGCGCCGACGCGCTGGGGCGGGGATCGTACGTGTACAGGTCGGAGGGCGGGACGTACGAGAATGTGTTCTCGGACGAGCAGTCGCCCGTCTACGCGGAGATCGACCGGGGCGACCTGGTGGTCACCAGGCCGGTGTACGGCAAGAGCGACCCGCTCGCGTACCCGTCCGGCGAGGACGTGATCACGTACCGCTGGGACGGGGACAAGTTCGGCGAGCAGGACCGGGTGCACACCGACTACAGCAACGTCGACGGCGGGGCCCAGCCCGCCCCCGCCGTCACCCAGAAGAACTGACGCACGAACCGAAGCAAGAACCGACGCACACACCGACACAAGCACCGACGCAAGAGCTGACGTACCGAAGAACCGAGGCGAGGCTTCCGCATGGCCGAGACCCATGTCCTGTTCGTGGAGGACGACGACGTCATCCGTGAGGCCACGACCCTGGCGCTGGAACGCGACGGGTTCGTGGTCACGGCCATGCCCGACGGCCTGTCCGGTCTGGAGTCCTTCCGGGCCAACCGCCCGGACATCGCCCTCCTCGACGTGATGGTCCCCGGCATGGACGGCGTGAGCCTGTGCCGCCGCATCCGCGACGAGTCCACCGTCCCGGTGATCATGCTGTCGGCGCGCGCCGACTCCATCGACGTCGTCCTGGGCCTGGAGGCCGGCGCCGACGACTACGTCACCAAGCCCTTCGACGGCTCGGTCCTCGTCGCCCGCATCCGCGCGGTGCTGCGCCGCTTCGGCCACGCCGGAGGCCCGCAGAACGGCCGGCCGGGCACGAACGGCGAGGACGGCTCCGAGGAGCGCGGGGTCCTGCTCTTCGGCGACCTGGAGGTCGACACCGAGGGCATGGAGGTCCGCAAGGCCGGGGCCCCGGTGGCACTGACGCCGACCGAGATGCGGCTGCTGCTGGAATTCTCCTCCGCGCCCGGCACCGTTCTCTCGCGCGACCGCCTGCTGGAGCGGGTCTGGGACTACGACTGGGGCGGCGACACCCGCGTCGTGGACGTCCACGTCCAGCGGCTGCGCACCAAGATCGGGCAGGACCGCATCGAAACGGTCCGAGGATTCGGATACAAGCTGAAGGCATGAGGCGCTTCACCCTCCGTACGGGGATCCGCTGGAAGATCACGCTCGCCATCGCCGCCGTCGGCGCGCTCGTCGCCGTGGCACTGAGCCTGGTCGTGCACAGTGCTGCCCGCGTGTCGATGCTGGAGAGCGCGCGCGAGGCCCAGCTGGCCAACGTGAACGTCATCGCCCGCTTCGTCGAAGCCGGGCGCAAGCCCGCCCTCGGCGCGAAGGTCAACGACCCCGAACTGCCCGGCGCGCTGCGCGAGAAGGCTCGGTCGGGGCGGCGCGGCACGTACATCCAGGAGTCGAAGAAGGGCGTGCCGGAGGTGTGGGCCGCGGTCCCGCTCGGGAACGGGCAGGTGCTGTCGCTGCACAACGAGTTCAAGGAGAGCGCCAACATGGTGCGCGACCTGGACCGGGCCCTGGTCGTCGGGTCGATCTCCGTCGTGGTCGCGGGAGCGGCGCTCGGCGTGCTCATCGGCGGGCAGATCTCGCGCCGGCTGCGCAAGGCCGCGGCCGCCGCGCAGCGGGTGGCGCACGGAGATCCCGACGTACGGGTGCGGGACGCGGTCGGGGGCGTCGTACGGGACGAGACCGACGACCTCGCCCGGGCCGTGGACGCCATGGCCGACGCGCTCCAGCAGCGACTGGAGGCCGAGCGGCGGGTGACCGCGGACATCGCGCACGAGCTGCGGACCCCGGTGACGGGCCTGCTCACGGCGGCGGAACTGCTGCCTCCGGGGCGGCCGACCGAGCTGGTGCGGGACCGGGCGCAGGCGATGCGGGCGCTGGTCGAGGACGTACTGGAGGTGGCCCGGCTGGACAGTGCGTCCGAGCGGGCGGAGCTCCAGGACGTGGCGCTGGGCGAGTTCGTGAGCCGGCGGGTGACCGCGCTGATGCCGGAGGCGACGGTCCGGGTGGTCGCGGACGAGATCGTCAGCACCGACCCGCGGCGGCTGGAGCGGATCCTGGGCAACCTGCTGGCCAATGCCGCGCGGTACGGGCAGCCCCCGGTCCAGGTCGACATCGAGGGCCGGGTCGTACGGGTCCGGGACTACGGGCCGGGCTTCCCCGAGGCGCTGCTGCGCGAGGGGCCGAGCCGGTTCCGGACCGGGTCGACGGACCGGGCGGGCGTCGGGCACGGGCTGGGGCTGACCATCGCGGAGGGGCAGGCGCGGGTGCTGGGCGCCCGGCTGACGTTCCGCAACGTGGCCGCCCCGGGCGGTGCGGACCGCGAGGGAGCGGCGGCGGGCGCGGTGGCGGTGCTGTGGCTGCCGGAGCACGCGCCGACGGCGACGGGGAGCTTCCCGGTCATCAAGCTGTCGAAGTAGGGGTGTTGGGGCGGTCCGGGCCGGGATGGCCGGGGAGCGCCGGGGCCGGGCCGACGGCGCCCGCGCACGGAGACCGGCTCCCGGAGCGGCATCCGACCGGCACCCGGGCCGGCATCGGACCGGGACCGGACCGGGACCGGGTCGTACGGACGTGCGGTCCGGTGTTTTAGCATCCCCTGCATGACCGACGGTACGAATCCCCCCAGCAACCCGCAGCCCCAGCCCGCCCCCGGGGACGGGGGCTACGGGTTCCCGCCGGTCCCGCCGGCCCCCTCGGCCGGCTACGGCTACCCGCCCGGCCCGCCGGCACAGGGCGGCGGTGGCGGTTTCGGCCCGGCCCCGCAGCAGTGGGCCCAGGGACTCCCCGACATGGGCGCGCCGGTGCCGCCCGGCGCCCCGGGCGGGCCCGGGTTCCCCGGGGCCCCCGGCCCGTTCGCCCCGCAGTCGGACCAGCCCGACTGGGAGGCCATGGCGGACCGCTCGGCGGCCGAGAAGCGCAAGAAGCGGCTGTGGATGATCGGCGCCGCGGTGACCGTACTGGCGCTGCTCGCCGGTGGAGGAGCGTTCCTGCTGCTGGGCGGCGACAAGGGCGGGAACGAGGCGGTGGACGACAAGCAGTCCCCGTCCCCGACCGAGTCGGCCTCGCCCTCCCCCAGCGGGTCGAAGAGCAAGGCGCCGGTCGACAACACCCCGACCGTCAAGGACGACCCGACGCAGATCCGGGACCGCAGCGGCAAGGCCCCGCTGAAGATGGGCCCCGACGCCGGGGTCTTCCCGATCGACAAGCGCTTCGAGATCCGTACGAAGGGCAACGAGAACTCGTACGCCGAGTCCGAGAAGCGCGTGGTGGACACGGCGAAGAGCTTCACCGTCTCGGCCCACGTCTGGAACCGGGCCCCGAAGGGGCGCCAGATCGCCGTCAGCCAGGGCAACGAGAAGTCCTACGCGTTCGAGCTGGGCCTGGACCAGGTGAACGGCAAGCCGGCCTGGGTCTTCCGCGTCCAGACGGGCGACCAGGGGGCGGAGGCGACCGCGGTGACCGTCACCGGCGAGAGCCCGAAGATGGAGAAGACCTTCTCCACCCTGACCGGGACCTACGACGCCGAGCGCAAGCAGATCGCCCTCTACGTCAACGGGAAGAAGGCGGGAGAGGCCCCCGTTCCCGGAATCTTCCAGGCGCAGGGGCCGCTGGAGCTGGCCCGCTCCCGCCACGAGGACAAGTGGACCGCTCCGTGGAACGGGGCCATGGAGACCGTGCAGACCTACGCCTCGGTGCTGTCGCCCGCCCAGATCGACACCCTCAAGCCGGGCCGGGTCGACGCGAAGACGAAGCCGACGGGCTCCTGGCTCCTGTACTGAGCCGGTTCGCGGACCAGGGTCAGGGTCAGACGGTGACGCCGGCGTTGCGCAGGAACGCGACCGGGTTCACGGCCGAGCCGTAGTTCGGGGTGGTCCGGATCTCGAAGTGCAGGTGCGGGCCGCTGGAGTTTCCGGTGTTGCCGGACAGCGCGATCTGCGAGCCCTTGCTGACCTTCTGGCCGATCCGGACCTTGATCTTCGAGAGGTGCGCGTACTGCGAGTACGTGTTGTTCGCGTGCTTGATCACGATGGCGTTGCCGTACGCCGGACCGTCGCCGCCGCCGCCCGGGCCGGCCTTGACGATGGTGCCCGCGGACGCGGCCTTGACCGGGGTGCCGATGGGGCAGGCGAAGTCCTGGCCCGAGTGCTTGTGGGACCACATGGTGCCGCCCTTGCCGAAGGTGGCGGAGAGCGTGTAGCTCGACACCGGCTTCTGCCAGGCGACGACGGCCTTGGCGGCGGCGGTCTTGGCGGCGGCAGCCTTGGCGGCGGCAGCCTTGGCGGCGGCGGTCTTGGCCGCGGCGGTCTTGGCCGCGGCGGCCTGGGCGGCCTGGGCCTTGGCCTGGGCCGCGACCAGTCCGGCGGTGCCGGTCAGGGTGGTCTCCGGAGCCGTGTCGGCGAAGGCGGCGGTCGTCCCGGCCCCGAGTGCCAGGGCCGCACCGAGAGCGGTGGCGCCGATGGCGATACGGGTACGACGGATGCTGCTGCGCTTCGCGGACATAAGGAGACCTCCGGGCCGGGGACAAGGGCGGTTCGGGCAAGAAGCCACCCGGCACGCTGGAGAGCGGATGCCGGGCTTGCCCACCCTTGGTAACCCGCGTCCCGCCGTATCCCCAAACCTCCCGATTACTACCGCGACTCGTAGGGCCGGGAGGTGTGACGCAACCGGTTGACCGCGCCCCCACTGGCCCGAGGGCCTGCCCCGACAGGGGCAAAACGGACATCGTGCCTACGAGACGTCCTAGTAGGTCCGTTTTGCCCTGTGCGGCTTGTCACCGACGCGGGACCTCTGCCGGTCCCTCGGAGCGCGGAGCCCAAAACCCCGGAACCCGAAAAAGGGGCGGCCCCGGAACCTTTCGGTTCCGGGGCCGCCCCTTGGTACGGCTACCGCTCGCGCGTTACGCGCCCTTCGACAGGTCCGGGCCGGAGCCCGTGGCCTCGATCGGGGGGAGGTCCGGCAGGGCCGACTTCTCCTCGCCGCGGAAGGTGAACTTGGCGTCTTCGCCGTCGCCCTCCTTGCCGACGACCACGATGTGACCGGGGCGCAGCTCGCCGAAGAGGATCTTCTCCGACAGGATGTCCTCGATCTCGCGCTGGATGGTGCGACGCAGCGGGCGGGCACCCAGGATCGGGTCGTAGCCCCGCTTGGCGAGCAGGAGCTTCGCGTCGCCGCTCAGCTCGATGCCCATGTCGCGGTCCTTCAGGCGCTCGTCCACCTTGGCGATCATCAGGTCGACGATCTGGATGATGTCTTCCTGCGAGAGCTGGTGGAAGACGACCGTGTCGTCGACGCGGTTCAGGAACTCGGGCCGGAAGTGCTGCTTGAGCTCTTCGTTGACCTTCGCCTTCATCCGGTCGTAACCGGTCTTGACGTCGCCCACGGCGGCGAAGCCGAGGTTGAAGCCCTTCGAGATGTCCCGCGTACCCAGGTTGGTCGTCATGATGATGACCGTGTTCTTGAAGTCCACGACCCGGCCCTGGGAGTCGGTCAGACGACCGTCCTCCAGGATCTGGAGAAGGGAATTGAAGATATCCGGGTGGGCCTTCTCGACCTCGTCGAAGAGGACGACGGAGAACGGCTTGCGGCGCACCTTCTCGGTGAGCTGACCGCCCTCTTCGTAGCCCACGTAGCCGGGGGGCGAACCGAAGAGGCGCGAAACCGTGTGCTTCTCGCTGAACTCCGACATGTCGAGGGAGATCAGCGCGTCCTCGTCGCCGAAGAGGAATTCGGCGAGCGTCTTGGAGAGCTCGGTCTTACCGACACCGGACGGGCCGGCGAAGATGAACGAGCCACCCGGGCGCTTCGGGTCCTTCAGACCCGCACGGGTACGGCGGATCGCCTGGGAGAGCGCCTTGATGGCGTCCTTCTGGCCGATGACCCGCTTGTGGAGCTCGTCTTCCATGCGGAGCAGTCGCGAGGACTCCTCCTCGGTGAGCTTGAAGACGGGAATGCCGGTCGCGGTCGCGAGGACCTCGGCGATGAGCTCGCCGTCGACCTCGGCGACGACGTCCATGTCGCCGGCCTTCCATTCCTTCTCGCGCTTGGCCTTCGCCGCAAGCAGCTGCTTCTCCTTGTCGCGGAGAGAAGCCGCCTTCTCGAAGTCCTGGGAGTCGATGGCCGACTCCTTGTCGCGGCGCACGCCCGCGATCTTCTCGTCGAACTCGCGGAGGTCCGGCGGCGCGGTCATCCGGCGGATGCGCATCCGGGAACCGGCCTCGTCGATCAGGTCGATCGCCTTGTCCGGCAGGAAGCGGTCCGAGATGTACCGGTCGGCCAGCGTCGCCGCCTGGACCAGGGCCTCGTCCGTGATGGAGACGCGGTGGTGGGCCTCGTAGCGGTCGCGCAGGCCCTTGAGGATCTCGATCGTGTGGGGGAGGGAAGGCTCCGCCACCTGGATCGGCTGGAAGCGGCGCTCGAGGGCCGCGTCCTTCTCGAGGTGCTTGCGGTACTCGTCCAGCGTCGTGGCACCGATGGTCTGGAGCTCACCACGGGCCAGCATGGGCTTGAGGATGCTGGCGGCGTCGATCGCGCCCTCGGCGGCACCCGCACCCACGAGGGTGTGGAGCTCGTCGATGAACAGGATGATGTCGCCGCGGGTGCGGATCTCCTTGAGCACCTTCTTCAGGCGCTCCTCGAAGTCACCGCGGTAGCGGGAGCCCGCGACCAGGGCGCCGAGGTCCAGGGTGTAGAGGTGCTTGTCCTTGAGGGTCTCGGGCACCTCGCCCTTGACGATCGCCTGGGCCAGGCCCTCGACGACGGCGGTCTTGCCGACGCCGGGCTCGCCGATGAGGACCGGGTTGTTCTTGGTACGGCGGGACAGGACCTGCATGACCCGCTCGATCTCCTTCTCGCGCCCGATGACCGGGTCGAGCTTGGATTCGCGGGCGGCCTGCGTGAGATTGCGGCCGAACTGGTCCAGGACGAGGGAGGTCGAGGGGGTGCCCTCGGCCGGCCCGCCGGCCGTGGCCGACTCCTTGCCTCCGCCGGAGTAGCCGGAGAGCAGCTGGATGACCTGCTGCCGGACTCGGTTGAGATCGGCGCCCAGCTTCACCAGGACCTGGGCGGCGACGCCCTCGCCCTCGCGAATGAGGCCGAGCAGGATGTGCTCGGTGCCGATGTAGTTGTGGCCGAGCTGGAGGGCCTCTCGGAGCGAAAGCTCCAGGACCTTCTTCGCCCGCGGGGTGAAGGGGATGTGGCCGGACGGGGCCTGCTGCCCCTGACCGATGATCTCCTCAACCTGCTGGCGAACAGCCTCGAGCGAAATCCCGAGGCTCTCCAGGGCCTTAGCGGCGACACCCTCACCCTCGTGGATCAGACCCAGGAGGATGTGCTCGGTGCCGATGTAGTTGTGGTTGAGCATCCGGGCTTCTTCCTGAGCCAGGACGACAACCCGCCGCGCGCGGTCGGTGAACCTCTCGAACATCGTTTATCGCTCCTCAGAGCGGTCGGGCAGTTCGGGGTCGGTCCCCGCCCTGTCCTTCCGCATGCTAGTCCCGCGGGGCGGGACAGCTCATTCCAACTGCCGACATCCGTCCGCGATCACCCCCACGTCAGTGGGGAAAACCGGCTTCAACAGCCGACAACTGCTCCAACCCGATGGTGCGAGACGATGTTCCCGCAGGCCAGGCAGATACCCGTCACACGTGTACGCCGATGGCGAACGGAAGCCGCCCAAATCAGCGTGTCGCCCCGATCCACTAGGAATGTCTTACCCGTAAGGACTGACACTCCATGCCGGTGGCACCGGTTCCCTCCGCTACGGGCGAACACGATTGCGTCCCGAATGTGGGACTCCACCTCAACGGATGTTTACGTTCCGCATTGAGACCGGCGCGCTGCGTAACTCCGGTGGCGCTCCGCAGTTGCTCCGGTCATGGCCGTCACCGTTCCACCGCCCCGCGCCGCGCCCGAGGATCCACCGGCGGATCCACCCGCCGATTCGCTCCGGGACGCGTACGCGCCCTGGTACGAGGAGGTGCTCGGCTGGCCCGTCGCGGCCGGACCGCCCGCCCGGTTGGTCACCGGGGTGCGGTTCGACGTGCTGGAGCTGCCGGCCGAGGCCGGGGAGCGGGTGCTGCGCGGGCCCGTCGCCACGGGGCCGGTGGCGCTCGCGGGGCGCAGGATGCGGTTCCTGGTGGCCGCGGGGAGCGCGGACGAGCTGGAGGGGCTGCTCGACTGGCTGGAGTGGGGCGGAGTCGCCCTGGACCTCACCGCGCTGGGCGCCGGTGGCCGGATCGCGGCCCCGGTCCCGCCGGGACACCCCCAGGGAAGTCCCCGGGGGGCCGCCCTGTGGCTGCGACCCCCCGAGCAGGGGTGTGAGGCACTGCTGCCGTCCCTGCCCGGTCCGGGACAGGGCGCCGGTCCCCGGCACGGTGGTGCCGGGCCCGATCTCGTACGCCTGGTCGCGGCGGCGGCGACGGAATGCCACCGGGCGCGCCTGTGGCGGCGTACGCCCCTGAGAGCCCCTTCCCCCGCAGGACCGCAGGCCCCGGGGGAACGAGAGGCCGAGGGTCAGCCCTTGGCGTTCTCGTAGGCCTCGCGGATCTCCTGCGGGACGCGCCCGCGGTCGTTGACGCTCATCCCCTGGGCCTTGGCCCACGCGCGGATCTCGGCGGTGTCCGGGTTGCCGGACGTCGCGGCCGTACGGGTCTTGGCGCGACCGCCCGAGGCGCGGCCACCGGTGCGGCGGGCGCCCTTGACGTAGTCGGCGAGCGCGGAACGCAGCTTCTCCGCGTTGGCGGTGGTGAGGTCGATCTCGTAGGTCTTGCCATCCAGAGCGAACGTCACGGTCTCGTCCGCCTCGCCACCGTCGAGGTCGTCGACAAGAAGGACCTGAACCTTCTGTGCCACCGGGATTTCCTTTCATCGAAAAGCAGTACGCGGAAAGGAAACCGCTTTTCCCTGGAAAACACAAACCCCCCGGGAGAGGTTCGAGACCGCAACGCGGCGGGAAACGTGCGCGATTCGGACATAGGCCACAGGTGCGCGGAGCACGGAAAAGCCGCCGTGATCGTTCAGAGGTGCAGAAGCATCCGACTGTTGCCCAAGGTGTTCGGCTTCACTCGTTCGAGACCGAGGAACTCGGCGACGCCCTCGTCATAGGAACGCAGGAGCTCCATGTAGACATCCGTCTCGACCGGGGTCTCGCCGATCTCGACGAACCCGTGCTTCGCGAAGAAGTCCACTTCGAAGGTCAGGCAGAAAACCTTGGCGACACCGAGGGTCCGCGCGGTGTCCAACAACTGGCGCAGCAGCTGATGGCCGACTCCAGCGCCCTTCAACTCGCGGTCGACCGCGAGTGTGCGCACTTCGGCCAGGTCTTCCCACATGACGTGGAGAGCGCCGCAGCCGACCACCCGGCCGTCGGAGTCGCGTTCCGCGACCCAGAACTCCTGGATGTCCTCGTAAAGGACGACCGGGGCTTTGTCGAGGAGGATCCGCTGCTGCACGTACTGGTCGAGGAGACGGCGCAGCGCGGGAACATCACCGGTGCGGGCACGGCGGATCGTCACTGTTTTTGCGTGTTCAGCGGAAAACTCACCCATGCCCGGACGCTATCGCCCGGGCTCGGCCCCGCGCCCGGCGGAGTCCCCTTCGGCGGGAGGGGGTTCGGAGGGCGTCGCGGCGGGGGGCCGTGCGGCGGTCCCGTCGGGCGGCCCGGCCGGTTCGGCTGCCGGTTCGGCTGCCGGTTCCGCTGCTGGTTCGGCCTGTTCTGCCGCCGGTTCCGCGGCCGATCCGTCGTCGTACCCCACGATGCGGA
Organism: Streptomyces sp. WM6372; assembly: GCF_001279655.1. Lineage (NCBI taxonomy): Bacteria > Bacillati > Actinomycetota > Actinomycetes > Kitasatosporales > Streptomycetaceae > Streptomyces > Streptomyces sp. WM6372. The sequence continues at coordinate 25,876 of NZ_LGDB01000190.1, forward strand.
AGGCGTCCCGCAGGGCGTCGCGCTGTTCGGCCGACATCATGCCGAAGAAGGCCACGAGGGCGGCCGCGGGGTTGTCGCTCGTCGACCAGGCTTCGTTCATCAGTGCGGCCGAGTAGGCGGCGCGGGTGGAGACCGCCGTATATCGATAGGCGCGGCCTTCGGCTTCCCGGCGGACCCAGCCCTTCTGATGGAGATTGTCCATAACCGTCATGACCGTGGTGTACGCGATGGACCGTTCCTGCTGGAGGTCTTCCAGTACTTCACGAACAGTGACCGGGCGGTTCCACTGCCACACCCGCGTCATGACCGCGTCTTCGAGTTCTCCCAAGGGGCGAGGCACAACAGCACGATAGTGCGGAATGTGCGGAATTGCCCGGCTATTCGGAGGGCAACGCGCCGTGAATAAGCCGGGGCGCTGCGTTACGCGGGAAGGCCGCGCATGTGGGAACGCCGCCTACGCTGCAAGGCGGCGTACGCGGGAACGCCGCGTACGCGGGATGGGCGCGCGGGAGAAGCCCCGGAGCGGGAAGGGGAAGGCCGGGCGGACTACTTGCCGGGCTGGGCCTGCTTGGCGGCCTCGGCGCGGGCGATCACGGCGTCGACGGCCGCGTCTTCCTTGGCCTTGTTGGCGCCGCCCTGGCTCTTCACGATCGTCACGACGAGCGCGATGAAGAAGCCGGCCATCACTACGGGGGGCACGAGCGCGGAAACGTAGTCCATGCCCCCAGCGTAGCTACCCGGCCGCGAGCCCGGCCGCCGGGGGCGGCGTGGGCTTGCGGCGCGGCGGGAACACCTCGCCGGGGGTCGGGATGGGCCGCTCGGACGGGCGTTCGGGGTGCGGCGGCTCCTTGGGGGCCGGCGCGGGCCGGGCGGGCTGGGCGGGCTCCTCCTTGCCGTCCTTCGCCCCCCTGGCCTCCCTGACCTCCCGCGACTCCCTGACGTCCCTGCCCCCGGACAGCGCCAGCAGGCGGGTCCGGGGCTGCGGGGTCGTGGAGAGCCTCCGGCGTACGGAGCGCTCCGCGATCCCCTGGCAGCGCTCCAGCAGCGCCGCCGCGACCGGGTTCGCCCGCAGGGCGCGCAGGGCGGCCAGGTCGTCGGGCGCGGGCTCGTACCCCGCGGCCAGGGCGTCCTGGAGCAGCTCCAGGTAGCCGGAGAGGCTGCCGGGCAGGGCGTCGCGGTAGCGGGCCAGGTCGGCGAGGAGGAACTCTCTGAGCCGTCCCGCCTCCTGGACCGCTTCGTCCACCGACTGCGCGAGGCGCAGACAGTCCTGGACCTCGGGGGCCGTCAGGGGGGCGGGGGCCGGGGAGGACTGGAGGGCGTGGGCGAGCGTTCGCCTGAGCACGTGCAGCTCGGCGGCGCTGAACGCCATGCCGCCGCGGGATCCGTAGGGCGTGGGCATGGGCCGAAGATACGCGCTAATCGGACAAAATCCCCTGAGCGGCATGATTCCGGGCGCGCCGACGGCTACCCGTCCGCCTTGACGGCGTCAAGGAAGTCGGCCCAGGCGGACTGGGTCGTGGCCAGAACCAGGTGCGCCGGGTCGGCCCGGTCGGCCACGCGGACGAGGTGGCCCGGGGCCGCGGAGACGTAGACGCAGTTGTCTCCTTCGCCGCAGTACGTGGACTTCTGCCAGGCGGGGTGAGCGGTCATGGTGTCTCCTCCGGGGGACGGCTCCGTTGCTTTCCCGTGGAGGGAAGGTAACCGGGAGGCGGCGCCGGACCGATGACTTCGGCGGAAATCGGTGCGTCGCTGTTCGCAATGTCACGGGTGGATGCGGGCGGTGAAGGCCTCCACCGCCCGGTGGACGTCCTCGCGGGTCCAGGTGAGTCCCGGAGCGGTGACCGTCACCTCCGTCACCGAGACGCCCGGGACGGGCGACGCCGACCAGCGGCGGAAGAGGACCGTGCCCGTCTCCTCCGCCAGGCGCACCCCCGCCTCCGTCAGGCGGTCGGCCCCGTACGGCAGCCAGACCTGGAACTGGTGCGTGTGCGGGGTCTCCGGGTTGATCCGGAACCACGGGACCGGGCCGTCGGCCAGCGCCTCGGCCAGCGCCGAAGCCACCACGCGGCCCTGGGCCACGTACGAGGGCAGGCGCGGGAGCTCCCCGTCCAGGCCGGCCAGCGCCGACAGGGCCTGCGGGAACTGGCGGAAGATCTGGCCCCCGTACCGGTGGCGCCAGACCCGCGCCTCCGCGATCAGGGAGGAGGAGCCCGCCAGGGCCGCGCCGCTGAGGCCGCCGAGCGACTTGTAGAACGAGACGTACACCGAGTCCGCGAGCCCGGCGATCTCCCGGAGCGGCCGCCCGAAGTGCACGGTCGACTCCCACAGCCGGGCCCCGTCGAAGTGGACCACCGCGTCGCGTTCGCGGGCGGCGCCGACGAGCGCCTCCAGCTCCTCCCAGGTGGGGAGGAGGAAGCCCGACTCGCGCAGCGGGAGCTCCAGCATCAGCGTGCCGAAGGGCTCCGCCAGGTCCGCGACCTCCTCCGCCGTGGGCTGGCGCGGATCCTTCGTCGGGTGCACCGTGCGCAGGCCCGAGACCAGCGACAGCGCGCCGCCCTCCCACAGTTCCGGATGGCTCGCGGGGTGCAGGGCGACCACCGGGTTGCCGGTCCGCCCCGCCCAGCAGCGCAGCGCGATCTGCTGGGCCATCGTCCCCGACGGGAAGTACGCCGCGTCCTCGGTCCCCAGGAGCTCCGCCACCCGCTGTTCGAGCCGGGTCACCACCCCGTCCCCGTACAGGTCGGCCGGCTCGTCGGGATCCGGCGCGGCCAGCCCCGCCAGCAGCTCCCCGACCGTCGCCTCCCGCGCGCCGGGCGAGAGCATCCGGTCCGCCGCACGCCCCGCCGCCAGCAACCGTTCCGTCAGATCATCGTCATGCGTCATGCCCCGATCATCGCCGACCGGCCAACACGCCCAGGGGCTAGCATGGCGACGTATCGTCCGGTACCCCCCGCGGACTGGAACGGAAGGCCTTCCCCGCGTGAACTCATCCCAGCAACCGCGCCCCGCCCGGCTCACCGTCGGCGTCGTCGGCGCAGGGCGGGTCGGCCCCGCGCTGGCCCGCGCGCTCCAGCAGGCCGGGCACCGGCCGGTCGCCGTCTCCGGCGTCTCCGACGCCTCTCGCCGGCGCGCCGCGCGGATGCTGCCCGACGTGCCGCTCGTACCGCCCGCGCAGGTGCTGGAGCTGGCCGACCTGGTGCTGCTGACCGTGCCCGACGACGCGCTGCCGGCCCTCGTCGAAGGGCTCGCGGAGACCGGCGCGGTCCGGCCCGGCCAGCTCCTCGTCCACACCTCCGGGCGGTACGGGACCGCCGTGCTGGACCCGGCCCGCCGCGCGGGCGCGCTCCCGCTGGCCCTGCACCCCGCGATGACCTTCACCGGCACCGAGGTGGACGTGCAGCGGCTCGCCGGCTGCTCGTTCGGCGTCACGGCCCCCGAGGAGCTGCGGCTCGCGGCCGAGGCCCTGGTGATCGAGATGGGCGGGGAGCCCGAGTGGATCGCGGAGGAGAACCGTCCGCTCTACCACGCGGCCCTGGCCCTCGGCGCGAACCACCTGGTCACCCTGGTCGCCCAGGCCATGGAGCTGCTGCACAAGGCCGGGGTCGAGCACCCCGACCGGATGCTCGGCCCGCTGCTCGGCGCGGCCCTCGACAACGCCCTGCGCTCGGGTGACGCCGCGCTGACCGGCCCGGTGGCCCGCGGCGACGCCGGTACGGTCGCCGCGCACGTCGCGGAGTTGCGCAAGCACGCCCCGGCCTCGGTCGCCGGATACCTGGCGATGGCCCGCACCACCGCCGACCGGGCCCTCGCGCACGGCCTCCTCAAGCCCGAACTCGCCGAGGACCTCCTGGGCGTGCTCGCCGATCCCGAGGGTGGGGACCAGTGACCGACCTGCTGCTGATCGACACCGCCGAGGAGCTGCACAAGCTCCCGCGGACCGCCGGGGGCCCGCGCGCCGTCGTCATGACCATGGGCGCCCTCCACGACGGCCACGCCACCTTGATCCGTTCGGCCCGCGAGCGGGCCGGGGAGACGGGCCAGGTCGTGGTGACCGTCTTCGTGAACCCCCTCCAGTTCGGGGCGGACGAGGACCTCGACCGCTACCCCCGCACCCTCGACGCCGACCTGGAGATCGCCCGGGCTGCCGGCGCCGACGCCGTGTTCGCCCCGGCCGCCGACGAGGTCTACCCCGGCGGCGACCCCCAGGTGCGGGTGAGCGCCGGCCCGATGGGCGAGCGCCTCGAAGGGGCCACCCGGCCCGGCCACTTCGACGGCATGCTGACCGTCGTCGCCAAGCTGCTCCACCTCACCCGTCCCGACCTGGCCCTCTTCGGCCAGAAGGACGCGCAGCAACTGGCCCTGATCCGGCGGATGGTGACCGACCTGAACTTCCCCGTCGAGGTGGTCGGCGTACCGACCGTCCGCGAGGAGGACGGGCTCGCGCTGTCGTCCCGCAACCGGTACCTCTCCGCCCAGGAGCGCCGTACCGCCCTGGCCCTCTCGCGCGCCCTGTTCGCCGGGCAGGACCGGCTCGCCGCGCAGGCCGCGCTGCGCGCCCGCGCCGAGGCCTCCCCGACCAGCGACGAGCGGGCCGCCGCCCTGGCCCGGCTCGGCGAGATCCGCTGCGCCGCCGACGCGCACGCCGTGTCCGCCGCGGGCACCGGGCTCCCGGACGCCGTACGGGCCGCCGCCCGGCACGTCCTGGAAGAGGCGGGCCGGCACGATCCGCCGCTGCTGCTGGACTACCTGGCGCTGGTGGATCCGCAGGACTTCACCGACGTCCGCCCCGACTTCACCGGGCAGGCCGTCCTGGCCGTCGCCGCCAAGGTGGGGACGACCCGGCTGATCGACAACATCCCATTGGAGTTCGGAGCACACACGTGAGCACCCCAGGCAACGGCAGCGCCGGTACCGGCATACGGCTGCACGCCAACGCCCCCGGCTGGGCCCTCGACGCCGACGTCGTGGTCGTCGGCTCCGGCGTCGCCGGCCTGACCGCCGCACTGCGCTGCGCCGCCGCGGGCCGCCGTACGGTCGTGGTCACCAAGGCCCGGCTCGACGACGGTTCCACCCGCTGGGCGCAGGGCGGGATCGCCGCGGCCCTCGGCGAGGGCGACACCCCCGAGCAGCACCTGGACGACACGCTGGTCGCGGGTGCCGGGCTGTGCGACGAGGCCGCCGTCCGGCTCCTCGTGACCGAGGGGCCGGACGCCGTGCGCCGGCTCATGGCCACCGGCGCCGTCTTCGACACCTCCGTCGAGACCGGCGAGATCGAGCTGACCCGCGAGGGCGGCCACCACCGCCGCCGGATCGCGCACGCGGGCGGCGACGCCACCGGCGCGGAGATCTCCCGCGCGCTGGTCGAGGCCGTCCACCGGGCGGGCATCCGTACGGTCGAGAACGCGCTCGTACTGGACCTCTTGCAGGACGCGCGGGGCCGTACGGCCGGCGTCACCCTGCACGTCATGGGCGAGGGCCAGCACGACGGCGTCGGCGCCGTCCACGCGCCCGCCGTGATCCTGGCGACCGGCGGCATGGGCCAGGTCTTCTCGGCCACCACCAACCCGTCGGTGTCCACCGGCGACGGGGTCGCGCTCGCCCTGCGGGCCGGGGCCGAGGTCTCCGACCTGGAGTTCGTCCAGTTCCACCCGACCGTGCTGTTCCTCGGTCCGGAGGCCGAGGGCCAGCAGCCGCTGGTGTCGGAGGCGGTCCGCGGCGAGGGCGCGTACCTGGTCGACGCCGACGGCGTCCGCTTCATGCAGGGGCAGCACGAGCTGGCCGAGCTGGCCCCGCGCGACATCGTCGCCAAGGGCATCATGCGCCGCATGCAGGAACAGGGCGCGCAGCACATGTACCTGGACGCGCGGCACTTCGGCGCGCAGATGTGGGAGCAGCGCTTCCCGACCATCCTGGCCGCCTGCCGCTCGCACGGCATCGACCCGGTCACCGAGCCGATCCCGGTCGCGCCCGCCGCGCACTACGCCTCCGGCGGCGTACGGACCGACCTGCACGGCCGGACCACCGTCCCCGGCCTGTACGCGTGCGGCGAGGTGGCCTGCACCGGCGTGCACGGCGCGAACCGGCTCGCCTCCAACTCCCTGCTGGAGGGGCTCGTCTTCGCCGAGCGGATCGCCGCCGACATCGCCGGCAGCGCGCCCGCCGGCAGCGGCCCCGGCATCCCGGTCCCCGCGACCGGCCCGCTCCAGCCCGCCGAGGCGCGGTACGAGGTCCAGCGCATCATGACGGCCGGCGCGGGCGTGCTCCGCTCCGCAGAGTCCTTGCGCACGGCGGCCGCCGCCCTGGAGGACCTCTACGCGAGGGCCCTCACGGCGCTGGAGACGGACGGCAAGACCGCCGTGCCCGGCGTCGAGACCTGGGAGGCCACGAACCTGCTGTGCGTGGCCCGCGTGCTGGTCGCCGCCGCCCTGCGCCGCGAGGAGACCCGCGGCTGCCACTGGCGCGAGGACCACCCCGACCGGGACGACGCCGCCTGGCGCCGCCACCTCGTCGTCCGGCTGTCCGCCACCGAGAGGCGGGCCCTGGTCGTCACCCCCACCGACTCCGCGGGCTTTCCGTCCGTACAGCACCCCCTGAGCCAGGAGCAGTCATCGTGAGCACCCCCGAACAGCACGAGCACGACCACGAGCGCGCGGAGCTGCCGCTCCTCGAAGAGTCCGCGGGCGGCGGCTGCGGCGAGGACTGCGCGTGCGGCGACGGCGAGGAGAGCGGCCTGGACCCGGCGCTCGCCCAGCTGCTCGCCGACGCGGGCCTGGACCCCATCGAGGTCGAGGACATCGCCCACATGGCGATCTCCGAGGACCTGGACGGCGGGGTCGACGTGACCACCGTGGCCACCGTCCCCGAGGACGCCGTCGCGCACGCCGACTTCACGGCGCGCGAGGCGGGCACGGTCGCCGGCCTGCGCGTCGCCGAGGCCGTCCTCTCGGTCGTCTGCGAGGACGAGTTCGAGGTCGAGCGGCACGTCGAGGACGGCGACCGCGTGCAGCCCGGCCAGGTGCTGCTGACGGTCAAGGCCCGCACCCGGGACCTGCTGACCGGTGAGCGCAGCGCGCTGAACCTGCTCTGCCTGATGTCGGGCATCGCGACGGCGACCCGCACCTGGGCCGACGAGCTGGAGGGCACCAAGGCGAAGGTCCGCGACACCCGCAAGACCACGCCGGGCCTGCGCTCCCTGGAGAAGTACGCGGTGCGCTGCGGCGGCGGCGTCAACCACCGCATGTCGCTGTCGGACGCGGCGCTGGTCAAGGACAACCACGTGATCGCGGCGGGCGGTGTCGCGGAGGCGTTCAAGGCCGTCCGCGAGCAGTTCCCCGACCTGCCGATCGAGGTCGAGGTGGACACCCTCCAGCAGGTGCGCGAGGCCCTGGACGCGGGCGCGGACCTGATCCTGCTCGACAACTTCACGCCGATCGAGACCGAGGAGGCCGTCGCGCTCGTCCACGGCCGCGCGGTGCTGGAGTCCTCGGGCCGCCTGACCATGGCCAACGCCCGTGCGTACGCGGAGACGGGCGTCGACTACCTCGCGGTCGGCGGGCTCACGCACTCCTCCCCGATCCTGGACATCGGCCTGGACCTGCGCGAGGAGCGGTAATGCTGCTGACCATCGACGTCGGCAACACCCACACCGTGCTCGGCCTGTTCGACGGCGACGAGATCGTCGAGCACTGGCGCATCTCCACCGACCCGCGCCGGACGGCCGACGAGATGGCCGTCCTGATGCAGGGCCTGATGGGCATGCATCCGATGCTCGGCAGCGAGCTCGGCGACGGCATCCACGGCATCGCGATCTGCTCGACCGTCCCGTCGGTGCTGCACGAGCTGCGCGAGGTGACCCGCCGCTACTACGGCGACGTCCCGGCGGTGCTGGTCGAGCCCGGGATCAAGACGGGCGTGCCGATCCTGATGGACAACCCGAAGGAGGTCGGCGCGGACCGCATCATCAACGCGGTCGCCGCCGTCGAGCTCTACGGCGGCCCGGCGATCGTGGTCGACTTCGGTACGGCGACCACCTTCGACGCGGTGTCCGCGAAGGGCGAGTACGTGGGCGGGGTGATCTCCCCGGGCATCGAGATCTCGATGGAGGCCCTCGGCGTACGGGGCGCGCAGCTCCGCAAGATCGAGCTGGCGCGGCCGCGCAACGTCATCGGCAAGTCCACGGTCGAGGCGATGCAGTCGGGCGTGGTCTACGGCTTCGCCGGGCAGGTCGACGGGGTCGTCACGCGGATGGCCAAGGAACTGGCCGGCCCGCACGGCGACCCGGGCGACGTCCGGGTGATCGCCACCGGCGGCCTGGCGCCGATGGTCCTCGGCGAGTCCTCGGTCATCGACGACCACGAGCCGTGGCTGACGCTGATCGGGCTGCGCCTGGTCTACGAGCGCAACGCGCCGAACTTCGACTGAGGCCGCACGCGCGCCGCTTGTCCGCGACCGGCGGCCAGGCGGCGGTGCGGCGGTGTGGCCCTCGTCTCACTCCTCGCCGTTCTGAAGACTCGGGTTCGACCTGATGAATTAGCTTGAGCCCAACTCGTCGACAGGTACAGGACGGCTCATATGGCCCGTGATACGGCGTACTTGAAGGTGGCCGACTCGCTGCGGGCGCGGATCGGGGCCGAGGAGTGGCCCGTCGGTGCCAAGCTGCCGTCGCGGTCCCGGTTCGCCCGGGAGTACGGGGTCGGGCAGAGCGTCACGCAGCGCGCGCTGGAGCTGCTGATCATCGAGGGGCTCCTGGAGGGCCGCGCGGGCTCGGGCACCTACCTGTGCGCGCCGCGCGAGCGGCTGCGGATAGTCCGCTCCCGGCGGCGCCGCCGGGCCGGGCTCGGCGGTGGCGGCCTGACGTGGGAATCGCACTCCTCGGCCCGTACGCCGGCTCCCGAGCGGATCGCGCAGCGGCTGGCCGTCGCGCCGGGAGACCCCTGCGTGCACACCACGTACGAGTTCCTGGCCGAGGGCAGGCCGGTGGAGATCTGCGAGTCCTGGGAGCCGATGGCGGTCACGGACGGCACTCCGGTCGTCCTGCCGGAGGCGGGCCCGTTCAAGGGCGCCGGGGTCATCGAGCGGATGCGCTCGATCGGCGTGCTGGTCGCCTCGGCGCTGGAGGTCCCCCGCCCGGCGCGCGCGAACCAGACGCAGGCCAATCTGCTCGGCATCAGCGTCGGCGAGCTGATCACCGAGATCGAGCGGACGTACTACGCGGTGGACGGCCGGGCCGTGGAGACCGCCGACATCGTGGTCGCGGACCGGCGCTCGGAGATCGCGTACGAGATCGACTTCCACCCCGGGGACCGCTGACGGGACCACTGACCGGGCCGCTCCACCGGCGCCGCTGCCGGCGGCGTCACCGGGCTCCGTGCGCGTGGGTCAGCCGGCGCAGGGCGGCCCACCAGGGGTGCCGGGCCTCCCGGCCTTCGAGGACGGCCCGGAACTGGGCGTACGTACGGGCCGAGCGCAGGACCGCGACGTCGTCCCGGCCCGGTGGCGGGGGCATCGGCTCGCCCAGCTGGGATGCCCGGTAGGTGTCGATGAGGTACTGCTCGATCGCTGTCATGACTCAACCCTGGACCCGGTCGGGCCACCCCGCACGACGATTGACGCTCCTCGTCAATCGATCCGTGTCCGTCCAGGTCACAGGCCCGGGACAGGTCAGAATGGCCCGATGAGCGTCACCATCGACATCGCCGGGCTCCCCGCGGAGCGCATCCGTTTCGCGCCCTCTCCGCTCTCCGAGCTCTGCATGACGCTGCACGCCCTCTCGCAGCCCGCCCACCACCCCGGCCTGGCCTCCTGGACCACCGCCACCGCCGCCGCGCTGGATCCCTGCCTCGCGGACCGGCTGCTGGAGGGCGATTTCATGTGGCGCAGCTCCTTCTCCGACATCTTCATGGCCTTCGCGGGGATCCCCGGCGGCAGCGGCCTGCCCGCCGCGACGCTGGCCGAGGAGCTCGACGTACTCGACCGCATCGACGACGAGCGGTTCGTGATGGCCGCCCTGGAGCACTGCTGGCTGGCGCTCTACAACGAGGGCGGCGGGCCCTCCCCGCTGAAGAACCCGCAGGCCAGGGCCAAGGCGCTGGAGACGGCCGCCGCGCGCGGACCGCGCCAGCTGGACTTCTCGCTGCGGCTGCTGGACGACACGGCCTCCGTACGGGTGTGGCTGCGGCGGCTCCTGGAGGACTGCGACGAGGCGTTCTTCGCGGAGACCTGGCGGCGGATAGAGCCGCAGCAGAGCGCCGACGCGCGGCACAAGACCGAGGTCCTGCGCCGCAAGGGGCTGGCGGCGACGCTGCACGAGGTGTCGAGCGCGCTGAGCGTCGACGAGGCCGCGAGCACCATCACCGTCGACAAGATGGTCCACGGGTCGGCCACGGCGACGGACCCGGAGATAGGCCCCGGGCTGGTCTTCGTGCCGACGAACTTCGGCTGGCCGCACCTGCTGGTGCTGCACGCGCCCGGCTGGGTGCCGGTGGTCCACTACCCGATCCGCTCCCCCGAACTGCCCCAGCCGGGCTCGGTGGAGCTGCTCCAGCGGCGGATGGAGGCGCTGGCGCACCCGATGCGGATGATGCTGTGCCGGAGCCTGGCGCGCGCCCCGTACACGACGAGCGAGCTGGCGACCGTACACGGGATCACGGCGCCGGAGGTGTCGCGGCACCTGTCGGCGCTGAAGAAGGCGGGCCTGCTGCACACCCGGCGCCAAGGGCGGTACGTACAGCACCAGTTGGACCTGGGGGTCGTCGCCCGGATCGGCTCGGAGTTCATCGAGGGCATCCTGCGCTGACGGATGGCCGGATACCGACGGCGGGCGTTCACCGGTATGCGGAGGTCACCACCCGGAATCAGCGCAACCTCTGGCGAGATCGGCTCCCTGGTCTATACCGTGCGTCCACCGCGCACCACCGGCGGCCGACAGTCCGTCCGTCGTCCGTGCCCGTCTGCCTGCCCGTCTGCCCGCTCGTCCGTCCGTCTGTCTGCCCGTACTTGTCGTGGAAGGACCTTCATGCCCTCACGCCGTATAGCCGCAGCAACCGCCGCCCTGGCCGCCGCGGCCCTCGTCTCCCCGCTGCTGCTCGCCGGGCCGGCCGGCGCCACCGGCAGCCCGCAGAGCGATGCCGCGCGGGGTGACGCACTGGCCCGGAAACTGGTCAAGGACTCGACCGGCAAAGGCGCCAACAACCACCTGAAGGTCTTCCAGGCCATCGCCGACTACAACAAGGGCACGCGCGTGGCCGGTTCGAAGGGCCACGTGCAGTCCGCGCAGTACGTCGAGGCCGTGATGCGGGCGGCCGGCTACAAGGTCTCGAAGAACGAGTTCGACTTCGTGTACGTCGAGACGATCGCCGAGACGCTGAAGGTCAACGGCGCGGGCGGGCGGGACGTCCCGATCGAGCTGATGACGTACACGGCGAGCGGCCCGGAGGACGGGGTGACCGCGCGGATCGCCGTCGCGCCGGTGGACGCGGACGGCACGAACGGCTGCGAGCCCGGCGACTTCGCCGCGGGCGCCTTCACCGGCAAGATCGCGCTGATCAAGCGCGGCGGCTGCACCTTCGCGGTCAAGCAGGCGAACGCGGCGGCGGCCGGGGCCGTCGGCGCGATCATCTACAACAACACCGCGGGCGCCCTCAACGGCACCCTGGGCGACGCGAACGCGGGCAAGGTCCCGACCGGCGGCCTCTCCCAGGCGGAGGGCGAGCGGCTGGCCGCCGAGGCGACGGCCGGGCCGGTGGAGGTGACCCTCGACATCCGCGAGTTCCGGGAGAACCGCAAGACGTACAACGTGATCGCGGAGACCCGGGGCGGCGACGAGAACAACACCGTCTTCCTCGGCGCGCACCTCGACTCGGTCGCGGCGGGCCCGGGCATCAACGACAACGGGTCGGGCTCGGCCGGCATCCTCCAGGTCGCGCAGCGCCTCGCGAGCAGCCAGAACAAGATCAAGAACAAGGTCAGGTTCGCCTGGTGGTCGGCGGAGGAGTTCGGCCTGCTGGGCTCCGAGGCGTACGTCGGCGGGCTGAGCGACGCGCAGAAGAAGCAGATCAGGCTGTACCTGAACTTCGACATGATCGCCTCGCCGAACGCGGCGTACTTCGTCTACGACGGCGACGACTCGGACAAGGTCGGCTCGGGTCCGGGGCCGGAGGGCTCGGCGCAGCTGGAGAAGGGCATCACCGAGTTCCTCGACGCGCAGAAGATCCCGCACGAGGGGTCCGACTTCACGGGCCGCTCGGACTACGGCCCGTTCATCGAGGCGGGCATCCCGTCCGGCGGTACGGACACGGGCGCCGAGGGCATCAAGACGGCGGCGCAGGCGGCGAAGTTCGGGGGCCAGGCGGGGGTCGCGTACGACGTGAACTACCACGGCAAGGGCGACGACATCACGAACATCGACCAGAAGGCGCTGGACATCAACGTGGACGTGATCGCGAACGCGGTCGGCCACTACGCGTTCGACCTGGCCCCGCTGTCGAAGCCGGTCGTCTCGAAGCCGACCACGGGCGGCGCCGCGGGCGGCGGCCTGCGCCCGGGCCACGACCACGACGCCACGGAGTAGTCCGCGGGTCCGCCGCGCGGGGAGGAAGCCCCGCGCGGCGGGACCGGTCAGGCCGGCCAGGAACGCACGCCCACCGGCTGGACCAGCCAGGCGAAGTCGCCCAGGCCGCCGCGGGCGGTGAGTTCCGCCGCCTCGCCGGCGGAGGCGAGGGCGCGGACGTACCCGGCGGGGTCCGCGGAGGCCATCGCCAGCGGGGGGCGGGCCCCCGAGACCCCGAGAAGGCCCAGCGCCTCGCGCTGCGAAACCAGCACCGCTCCCGGCCCCGCGCACGCGTCCAGCGCCACGTGAGCCGTCACGTCGCAGGTACCGTCCGGCACCGGCGCGACCTCCCGCCCCTCGCGGAAGCCCGTCAGCGTGCCGTACGGGGGGCGGGCGTCGCGGGTGTGGGCGTAGTCCACCGCCACCGCAAGGCCCCGCGACACCGAGCGCACCGCGCCGGCCCACGCCTCGTCCCGCGCCCGCCCGATCTCGACCCGGCCGGGCCCCGGCCACCACTGCTCCAGCCAGGCCCGGTCCGCGCCGTCCACCGCCGGCCCGCGGGTCTGCGCACCCTCCCGGTCGACCAGTACGTAGTGCCCGTCCTCCGCAACGTCCAGCGGTACGTTGTCCAGCCACTCGTTCGCGAACAGCAGCCCGCACGCACCCTCCGGCGGCTCCGCCACCCACCGGATCCGCGGATCGAGCGCGGCCGGCCGCTCCGCCCGCTCCACCGCCCACGCCCGCACCCGCCCCGCGACCTCCGCCGGGAGCGCCCCCAGCACCCCGGTCAGCAGCTCCCCCCGACCGGCCCCGACGTCGACCAGGTCCAGCTCCCGCGGGTGCCCGAGCTCCGCGTCCACCCACCGCAGCAGCCGCGCCACGGCCCCCGCGTACAGCGCCGAGGCGTGCACGGACGTACGGAAGTGCCCGGCCGGTCCCGGCCCGCCCGGCCGCACGTAGAACCCGCCCGGCCCGTACAGCGCGGCCTCCATCGCGGTCCGCCACCGAACCGGAACCGGAACAGCGTCCGCGACTTCTCCCTGAGTCCTCATCCCCGAAAGGTTAAGCTCGGCCTCCACCTTGGGGAGTACACCTCCGTCGCACGGATCGCACCTGTGGTTGACTCCAGCACCTATCTCCTTTGCCTACTCTGGGTTACGTGCAGCGCCTCTACGACTTCCTCCGCAGACACCCGACGGGCGTCGACAGCTTCTGGGCTGTCCTCCTGTTCGGGATCGCGATGCTGCAAGTCGCCGACAACGGCGCCAACAGCGCCACCACGAAGCTGATCGCCGTCCCTTCCGTGATCGCGATGGGCCTCGTCGTGGCCCTGCGCCGCAAATGGACCATGCCGATGTTCTGGCTGGCCGTCGGCGCCGGCGTGTACAAGCTCCTCACGCACACCGACACGAACATGGCCGACTTCGGGATGCTGATCATCCTGTACACGGTCGCCGCCTCGGCCGAGATCTCGCGCCGGATGTCCCGTACCGCGCTCGCCATAGGATTCTCCGCCGCCCCGCTCTACGCCCTGCGCTTCCACGTGGACAAAGGCGACACCTCCAGCAACGTCTTCTTCACCCTGTTCGCCATCGTCCCGTTCGTCCTCGCCTGGGTGCTCGGGGACTCCCTGCGCACCCGCCGGGCCTACTACGCCCAGCTCGTCGAGCGGAACCAGCGCCTGGAGAAGGAGCGCGAGGCCCAGGCGAAGGTGGCCGTCGCCGCCGAGCGCGCCCGGATCGCCCGCGAGCTGCACGACGTCGTCGCGCACAACGTCTCGGTGATGGTGGTCCAGGCCGACGGCGCCGCGTACGTCATGGACGTGGCGCCGGAACAGGCCAAGGAGGCCCTCCAGACCATCTCCGGCACCGGCCGCCAGGCCCTGGCCGAGATGCGCCGGCTGCTCGGCGTGCTGCGCACCGGGGAGCCCCAGGAGTCCGAGGACTACGTGCCCCAGCCCGACGTGGAGCAGATCGAGGTCCTCGTCGAGCAGGTACGGGCGGCCGGGCTCACGGTGGACTTCGAGGTCGAGGGCGCACCGCGCCGGCTGCCCACGGGCGTCGAGCTCACCGCGTACCGGATCGTCCAGGAGGCGCTGACGAACACCCGCAAGCACGGCGGCCCCGACGCCAAGGCGAGCGTCCGGCTGGTCTACTTCGACGACGGGCTCGGCCTGCTGATCGAGGACGACGGCCGGGGGGCGGCCCACGAGCTGTACGAGGACGGCGGCGCCGACGGCGCCGGGCACGGGCTGATCGGCATGCGCGAGCGGATCGGCATGGTCGGAGGCACCCTGGACGCGGGCCCGCGCCCCGGCGGCGGCTTCCGGATCAGCGCGCTTCTCCCGCTCAAGAAGAAATGACGAGGTCGAGGTAACTGATGTCCATCCGAGTGATGCTGGTCGACGACCAGGTACTGCTGCGCACGGGCTTCCGCATGGTGCTCGCCGCCCAGCCGGACATGGAGGTCGTCGCCGAGGCCGGCGACGGCCTGGAGGCGCTGGAGGTGCTGCGGTCCACGAAGGTGGACGTGGTGCTGATGGACGTCCGGATGCCGAAGCTCGACGGGGTCGAGGCCACGCGCCGCATCTGCGAGCGGGACGAACACCCCGACGTGATCATCCTGACCACCTTCGACCTGGACGAGTACGCCTTCTCCGGGCTGAAGGCGGGCGCGAGCGGGTTCATGCTGAAGGACGTGCCGCCGGCGGAGCTGCTGGCCGCGATCCGCTCCGTGCACAGCGGTGACGCGGTGGTGGCCCCGTCCACGACCCGGCGCCTGCTGGACCGCTTCGCGCCGATGCTGCCGACGAGCACGCAGGAGCCGCAGAACAAGGAGATCGAGCGGCTGACGGAGCGCGAGCGCGAGGTCATGCTGCTGGTGGCCCAGGGCATGTCGAACGGCGAGATCGCCGCCCGCCTGGTCCTCTCCGAGGCCACCGTCAAAACGCACGTGGGCCGCATCCTGACCAAGCTGAACCTGCGCGACCGCGTGCAGGTGGTCGTCCTCGCGTACGAGACGGGGCTGGTCCGCGCCGGCGGCGCGTAGTACCCCGCCCGCGGCCGGGCCGCCGGTCAGGTCCGCCAGGGGCATCCTGCGGTCAGGTCATCCAGCGGTCAGGTCATCCAGCGGTCCGGGCGGGCGTCCGCGCGGGAGGTGCGGGAGCGGGCCGCCTGGGCGTCCAGCAGCTCGGCGGCCTCGGCCGCCGGGCGCAGCCGGGCCGTGACCGTACCGTTGGCGCCGGTGTCCACATGGACGTCGGCGAGCCCCAGCACCCGCTCCCACGGGCCCTGGGTGAGCCGGACGCTCTGCACCTTGGCGTGCGGGACGATCTCCGTACGGCGGCACAGCAGCCCCTTGCGGGCGGCGAACACGTCCGCGGAGACGGCCAGGGCGTACCCCCTCCACCACACCGGGACCACCCACCGCGACCCGGCCTTCGGGGACCGGCCGAAGGCGAGGGCGGCCAGGTCCACGCCCGGCAGCACCCGCGCGACGACCGCCTGGGCGGCGGCCCGCGAGGCCACCGGGACCAGCACCCCGTTCTTCGAGCCGGCCACCGCCAGCTCCACCCGCACCCACTCACGGCGCCGCCACAGCAGCGGCTCCACGATCCGTACGGTCTGCACCCGACCCGGCGGCACGGTCTCGTGGGCCCGGTCCAGCAGCCCGTGGTCGAGGCGCAGCCCGTCGGGGGACTCGGCGACCCGCCAGTCGAACTCGGTGAGGAACCGGCCCGCCGTACCCGACCAGAGCCCGCCCAGCATGGGCAGCATGGTCCCGATCGTCGCCCAGGGGTTCCCGCTGAACCACCACACGGCGACGGGCACGCCCAGCCCGGCGGCCAGCGCCCCCCACGCCGAGAGCGTGAGCAGCAGCGACACCACCAGGTCCCGGGGACGGACCCGCAGCAGCTCCTGCTGGGGGGCCTCACCGAGGGCGGCGGCCTCCGCGGGCGCGAAGCCGGCCGCCCGGGCCAGCAGCTCGGCGCGCAGGGCGACGGCCTCGCGCTCGTCGAGGAAGGCGAGCTCGTCCTTGTCCTCGGTGCCGATCACGTCGAGGCGCAGCTTGGCGACGCCGGCGACCCGGGCCAGCAGCGGCCGGGTCACGTCGATCGCCTGGATGCGGTCGAGGCGGATGTGCGCGGTGCGCCGGAAGAGCAGTCCGCTGCGGATGCGCAGCTCGGTGTCCGTCACCGCGTAGTGGGTGAACCACCAGCTCAGGAACCCGTACACGCCGAACACCACGACCAGGCCGGCCAGGGAGAGGGCGCGCAGGGTCACGGAGAGCCCGCTCGCCCACCGCTCGACCTGGTCGGCCTGCTGGACGACGACGCCGACGGTCGCGGCGATCGGCACCCACGCCCGGCGCAGCGGCGTGAGCAGGTGCAGCCGGCGCTCGACGGCGGACGCGACGGCGGACGCGGCACCGGATGCGGCACCGGATGCGGACGCGACTTCGGGTGCCGCTTCGGGCGCGGGGGCCGGTTCGGCGGCCGGTTCGGCGGTCACAGGCCCGCCGACCTTGCCTCGCCGAGCTCCGTCAGCCGGTCCCGCAGCCGCTGCGCCTCGGCCGGGACCAGTCCCGGAATCTTGGCGTCGGTGGCCGCGGCCGCCGTGTGCAGCTGTACGGAGGCCAGCCCGAAGCGCCGCTCCAGCGGCCCCGAGGTCACCTCGACCAGCTGCATGCGCCCGTACGGGACCACGGTCTGCGCCCGCCACAGCACCCCGCGGCTGATCAGCAGGTCATCGGCGCGCTCGGCGTACCGCCAGGACCGCCAGTTGCGGCCGAGCAGCACCCAGCCCCAGACCAGGGCCACCAGCCACACCGCCCCCACGGCCGCCCACGCCGGACCGGCCGTCAGCCCCAGCAGCACCGCGGTCCCCGCGGCGAGCGGCACCGCCCATATCGCCAGCAGCAGCCGCCGCAGCCTGAGCAGCCCGCCCGGAAGCCCCACCCACTCGGGCCGCCCCGTCTCACCCGTCGTCCCCGTTTCCATGCGCTCAGCGTAGGGCTGCGACAATGCGGCCATGACGGAGACCACGGTCGGCATCGGCGGAGCGGCGGAGAGCACCGACATGGTGCTCAACATCGGACCCCAGCACCCTTCCACGCACGGCGTGCTGCGCCTGCGCCTCGTCCTGGACGGCGAGCGGATCGTCAGTGCCGAGCCGGTCGTCGGCTACATGCACCGCGGCGCCGAGAAACTCTTCGAGGCGCGCGACTACCGGCAGATCGTGATGCTCGCGAACCGCCACGACTGGCTGTCCGCGTTCTCCAACGAGCTCGGCGTCGTGATGGCCGTCGAGCGGATGCTCGGCATGGAGGTCCCCGAGCGGGCCGTGTGGATGCGGACCCTGCTCGCCGAGCTGAACCGGGTGCTGAACCACCTGATGTTCCTCGGGTCGTACCCCCTCGAACTGGGCGGAATCACCCCGATCTTCCACGCGTTCCGCGAGCGCGAAGAGCTCCAGGCCGTCATGGAGGAGATCTCCGGGGGCCGCATGCACTACATGTTCAACCGCGTCGGCGGCCTCAAGGAGGACCTCCCGGCCGGCTGGCTCGGCCGGGCGCGCGCCGCCATCGCCGACGTCCGCACCCGCATGGACGTGTACGACAAGCTGGTCCACGGCAACGAGATCTTCCGCGGCCGCACGCGCGGGGTGGGCGTGCTGTCCGCCGAGGCGGTGCACGCGTACGGGGTCTCCGGCCCGATCGCCCGCGCCTCCGGCGTCGACTTCGACCTGCGCCGCGACGAGCCGTACCTGGCGTACGGGGAGCTCCAGGACGTCCTGAAGGTGGTCACCCGCACCGAGGGCGACTGCCTGGCCCGCTTCGAGTGCCTGCTGGACCAGACCCACAACGCGCTCGACCTGGCCGTGGCCTGCCTGGACCGGATGGCCGAGCTGCCGCCCGGGCCGATCAACCAGCGCCTCCCGAAGGTGCTGAAGGCACCCGAGGGGGCCACGTACGCCTGGACCGAGAACCCCCTCGGCATCAACGGCTACTACCTCGTCTCCAAGGGCGAGAAGACCCCGTACCGGCTGAAGCTGCGCTCCGCCTCCTACAACAACATCCAGGCACTGTCGGTGCTGCTGCCCGGGCAGCTGGTCGCGGACATGGTGGCGATCCTGGGCTCGCTGTTCTTCGTCGTGGGAGACATCGACAAGTGATAAGTCGCGGGAACTCCCGCGACTGCGCGGGCGTTTCCTGCTTAGGGTGCGGCCATGACCCCTGGCCCGTTCGACGGCTACCTGCGGCGGCTCGGTTTCGCGCGGCCGCCCCGGCCCACCGCGCAGACGCTGTTCGCGCTCCAGCGCGCCCACGTCGAGCGCGTCCCGTACGAGAACCTCGGCATCCAGCTCGGCCGGCCGCCCGGCATCGACCCCGAGCTGTCCGTACGCCGCATAGCGGCCGGGCACGGCGGGTACTGCTTCCACCTCAACGGCGCCTTCGCGCTGCTCCTGGAGCATCTCGGCTTCGCGGTGACCCGGCACCTGGCGGGCGTCCTCGGCCCGGCCGACCGCGAGCGCCGCGACGTCAACGGCGACCACCTCGCGCTGACGGTCCGGGTCGACGGCGAGCAGTACTTCGTCGACACCGGGCTCGGCGACGGCCCGTACGAACCGCTGCCGCTGCGCGCCGGAACGTACCGGCAGGGAGGGTTCACGTACGGGCTGGGCCCGCTGGACGGGGACCGGCCGGGCTGGAGGTACGTCTACGACGCGGGCCCCTTCCCCGTGGTCAACATGTACGCGGAGCCGGCGACGACCGCCGACTTCGAGGCCACGCACCTGCGGCTGTCGACCACGCCGGACTCGGGCTTCGTACGGACCCTCGCGCTGCTGCGGCGCGACGCCCACGGCATCGACGCGCTGCGGGGCCGGGTGCTGAGCCGGACCGAACCGGCGAAGAGGCCGACCGAGCGGATCCTGGACACCCAGGGTGAGTTCTGGGCGGTGGTGGGCGGTCTCTTCGAGCGCAGGCTCGACGACCTGACCCCGGCAGACCGGGCGGCGCTGTGGGACCGCGTCTGCGCGTCCCACGAGACCTGGCTGGCCGGCCGGGGCTGATGTCGGTACGGGGGTGCAGACTTGGGGCATGTCCCACTCCCCCCGACGGGCCTGCCCCGCATGCGGACGCGACTGCGCCGTGACCGCCGGACGGATCGCCCGCCACGACCCTCCCGCCGGCCGCGCCCGCGCCGACCTGATCTCCTGCCCGGGCTCCCGGGCCCGCGTGGTGCTCGGCGCCTCGGCCCCCACCCTGGACGGCTTCGCCCTCCCGCCCCTCCCGGGCCAGCTCCCGCTGTTCTGAGCGCGGGACCGGCCCGAGTGCGCCGGACCGGCCGGACCGGCCGGACCGGCTACGAGATCGCGGTGCGGAGGCGGACCACGTCGATCGGCTCCGTCTCGTCGTGGGCCGTCAGGTCGATGACCTGGCCCACCGCTCGCTGTTCGGGGGTGGGCTGCTTGAAGCCCTGGTCCTTGACCGGCTGCTCGGCGGCGGTCAGGTCAGCCTGGGCCGACTCCGCCTTGTGGACCGCGAGGGCCTCCGCGCCGACCACGTCGGCCAGGTCCTCGTTCTGGACCGATTCGATCACCGCACGGGCCTGCGCCGCGGTCTTGGTGCCGAAGAAGTCGAAGCCTCCCTCGACCCGGGACGCCGAGCGGCGCGCGGCCGAGTACGGGGCCACCGCCGCGGCCGGCCGGCGCGCCGGGACCGCGCCCGTACGGGCGTGCCCGGTCTCCAGCGCCATCGGCTCGGCGCCCTTGGCGGGAAGCGCCTTCGGCTGGGCCGGCTCCGCCTCCGCCTTGCGCGCGAGGGCCGCCATGGCGGCATGGGCCCGGGCGTAGCCGACGCTGGTGGGCGCGCCGCTCGACGTCCGCTCCTCGCTCACCGGCGGGAGCTCCTTCGGCGCCGCCGGGGACTCCGGGGCGGCCGAGGCCTCGATGGCGAGCAGCCGGCGGCCCTCCAGGGCGCTGGCCCGCTCGGTCTCGGCGGTCGCGTACCGCCGCAGCAGCGCCGCGTGCTCGCCGCGGAGCCCCGCGAGTTCGACCCGCTTGGCCCGCAGCTTCGCGTCCAGCTTGGCGCGCAGCGCCCGGGCCTCTTCGAGGTCGGACTCGAGCTCGGCTATCCGCTCCTCGGTCTTCCACTCGTCCTTGATCCGCTCGCGCGCGAGTTCGGCCACGCGGCGCCCGGCCGCACGGTCCCAGGCGCGCATGACGACGGCGCCGGACACGCCCGCCGCCGCCGAGAGGGCCACGAGCAGGCGCAGGGGCAGGGGTTCCGCGAGCAGCCAGGCCGCGGCCGCACTGGCGACGGAGACTCCGGCCACGGTCGTCGGCGTGAGCAGCCGGTGCAGGGGTTCGGGATTGCGGTGGCGTCCACGGGGCATGGCCTGAAATTTACAGGGCGTGGAGGTCGAGTGGGGTAACTGCCCGGCAATCTGTGGCCGGGCAGTTACCCGTCATTTCTCCACCAAACCCGTAACTACTCCTACTTCGTGAGGCCCTTCGCCTTCAGATAGGCCTTCGCGGCGTCCGCCGGCTTCTCGCGCTGGGCGTCCACCTGCTTGTTCAACTCGACGAGGTCGGCGGTCGTGAGGACCTTGGTCAGCTTGTCGAGGGCCGCCGCGATCTCCGGGGAGCCCGCGTCCTTGGCGTTGACCACCGGCAGGACGTTGTCGGCGTTCTGGAGCTTCTTGTCGTCCTCCAGCAGGACCAGCCCGAAGGAGTCGAGGGTGGCGTCCGTGGTCGTGGTGAGCGCCAGCTGGTCCACGCCGTCCTTGACCGCCTGCTTGGCCTGCGGGGTGCCGACGCCCTTCGGGTCAATACCGGAAACGTCCATTCCGTACGTCTTCTTCAACCCGGGCGCGCAGAAGGGCCGTACGGAGCATTCGTCGCCCGCCGCGATCTTCACCTTCAGCCCCGACTTGCCAAGATCGGAAAGCGTCTTCAGGTTGTTCTTCTGGGCGAATTCCTTCGACACCGCGAACGCGTTCTGGTCGACCGCCGGGCCCGCCGGCAGCGCCTTCAGGCCGAGCGGGCCCGCGAGCTTCTCCAGCCCCGCGACCGTCGCCGCCACGTCGCTCGACGCGACCGGCTTCTCCTCCGGCGCCTTCGGCCCGTTCACCTTGGCGTTGAGGAACTCGGCGAGGGTGGCCGCGTACTCCGGGACGACGTCGATCTCGCCCTTCTCCAGCGAGGGCTCGTACAGCTCGCGGTTGTTGACCGTGGTGATCGACGTGCTGTAGCCCGCGTCCTTGAGGACCTGCGCGTACAGCTCCGCCAGCACGTTGGACTCGGTGAACCCGGCCGCGCCGATCACGACCTTGCCCTTGCCGGAGCCGGAGTCCGAGGGGGCGGAGGCGCCCGACCCGGTGTCCTTGCTCTTCTCCAGGCTGTCGCCGCCGCACGCGGCGAGGGAGGCGGTCAGGGCCGCCGCCCCCAGTACGGCGCCGAGGACGCGCGTGGACTTGCTCATCTTGTGCTCCTCCAGGGGAGTGGGAACGACCAGCGAACGGGGGGTGGGGCGGGCAGGTGCGGGGCGGACGGCTGCGGGCGGACCGGTGCGGGCGGACGGGTCAGCGCGCCGCCGGGCGCGGGAAGAGCCGGTCCGCCGCCACCAGGGCGCCCTCGACCAGCAGGGCCAGCGCAGCCACCAGCAGCGCCCCGGCGAAGACCTGCGGCGTGTTGTACGTGTTGAAGCCGGCGGTGATGATCCGGCCGAGGCCGCCCTGGCCGACCATGGCCGCGATCGTGGCCGTGGCGATCACCTGGACGGCGCCCGAGCGCAGCCCGGTCATCACCAGCTCGCGCGCGAGCGGCAGTTCCACCCGCCAGAACAGCTGGCCTCCGGACATGCCCATGCCCCGGGCGGCCTCCACCACCGAGCGGTCCACCTCGCGCATGCCCACGTACGCGTTGGTCAGCAGCGGCGGCATGGCGAAGAGCACGAGGGCGGCGATGGTGGGCAGATAGCCCGCGCTGCGCAGCGGCGAGACCATGAACAGGGCCAGCACCGCGAAGACGGGCACGGCCCGCCCGATGTTGGAGACGTTGACGGCCAGGGCGCCGCCCTTGCCGATGTGGCCGAGCCACAGGCCGATCGGGAGGGCCACCGCGCAGGCGATGGCGAGGGAGATCCCGCTGACGTAGACGTGCTCGCCGAGCCGGTGCCACACCCCGTTCTCCCCGGACCAGTTGGCCCCGTCCGCCAGCCAGTCCCAGGCCTGTCCGAGCACGCCCATCGCCTCAAGCCCCCTTCGTCGGAGTCGTCCGAGCCGTCCGAGCCGTCCGAGCCTGCGTGGGGGCCGGAGCCTGAGCCGGCGTCCCGGGAGTCGCCGCCGGCCTCGTCCGCCGCGGGGCGCGCGTCGCCCGCGTCCACGGCGTGAGCAGCCGCTGTACGCCGAGCAGCAGCAGGTCCGCCGCCAGGGCCAGCAGGACGCACAGCACGGAGGCGGTGAGCACCTGGGCCTTGAAGGAGCTGTTGACCGCCGGGGCGATGAGGTTGCCGAGGCCGCCCTTGCCGACGATGGAGCCGACGGTGGTCAGCGCCACCGTGGACACCGTGGCGATCCGCACCCCGGCGAGCAGCGCGGGCAGCGCCAGCGGCAGTTCGACCTGCCACAGCAGCCGCGCCGGCCCGTACCCCATCCCGCGCGCGGCCTCCCGCACCTCCTCGGGGACGGCTTCCAGGCCGGCCATCGCGTTGCGGACCAAGATGGTCAGCGAGTACAGCACCAGCCCGGTCACCACGAGTGAGGCCGACAGCCCGAACAGCGGCAGCAGCAGCGAGAACATGGCGAGCGAGGGGACCGTGTAGAGCAGGGTGGTCAGGCCCAGCACCGGCGCGGACCACCGCCGGCCGCGGCGGGCCAGCAGGGCCAGCGGGAGGGACACGACGAGGCCGATAAGCACCGACACCCCCGTGATCCACACATGTTGGACCGTGGCGTCGGTGAGCTCCTGGGAGCGGGACGTGACGTAGTCCCAGCAGATCCAGTCGTTCGCCACCAGGCAGTTCTGCCCGGCCATGTCCTCACCCCCCTGCCACCGCTGCGTACACCCGTCCGAATGGGCACGGGTCAACAGCGACCATAACCCCCGTCGCCGACAATGGCCGGAAACCTTCGCACCGGGGTAATACTCCCGTCACAAACAACCCGCGGCGCGTGGGGGAGGATGGGCGTGTGATCCGATTCGAGCATGTGACCAAGCGCTACCCCGACGGGACCACGGCCGTCGAGGACCTGTCCTTCGAGGTGGCGGAGGGTGAGCTGGTCACGCTCGTGGGCCCGTCCGGCTGCGGCAAGACGACCACGATGAAGATGGTCAACCGGCTCATCGAGCCGACCTCCGGGCGGATCCTGCTCGGCGGCGAGGACATCGCGAGCGCCGATCCCGTGGAGCTGCGCCGGCACATCGGGTACGTCATCCAGCAGGTCGGACTCTTCCCGCACAAGACGGTGCTGGAGAACACCGCGACCGTCCCGCAGCTGATCGGCACCCCCAAGGCCACGGCCCGCGCCCGGGCGGCCGAGCTCCTGGAACTGGTGGGGCTGGACCCGGCCGTGTACGGGGGCCGGTACCCGGAGCAGCTGTCCGGCGGGCAGCGCCAGCGCGTCGGCGTCGCCCGGGCGCTGGCCGCCGATCCGCCGGTGCTGCTGATGGACGAGCCGTTCGGGGCGGTGGACCCGGTGGTCCGCGAACGCCTCCAGAACGAGTTCCTGGCGCTCCAGCGGACGGTGCGCAAGACGATCCTGCTCGTCACGCACGACCTGGAGGAGGCGATCCGGCTCGGCGACCGCATCGCCGTCTACGGCTCCGGCACCATCGAGCAGTTCGCCCGCCCGGCCGAGGTGCTGGGCGCCCCGGCCACCGAGTACGTGGCCTCCTTCGTCGGCGCCGACCGCGGCCTGAAGCGGCTCGCGGTCACCCCGGTGGAGCGGGCCGACCTGACGCGGGCGGACGGGAAAGCCCCCACCGCCGAAGTGGCGCTGGGGGCGAGTCTGCGCGAGGCGCTCGCGCTGCTGCTTCAGGAGGACTCCGGCCGGATCGGGGTCACGGATCCGGACTCCGGTGAACTGGTCGGCGTACTGACCCCGGAGGGGGTCCACCGGGCGCTGCGCCGGGCCCAACTGCAAGAGGCCTAGGAGGCCTGGGCCTGATCCTGATCCAGGCCTGGCCTGATCCTGGGCCTGGGCGCGGCCTCGGGTCCGAGGCCGGGCCTCAGGCCTGGATGCGGTTGCTCATCCACACCAGCATCGACGGGATCTCGCGGCGCCAGGTGTTGAAGTTGTGGCCGCCGCTGTCGAGGATGATCGAGGAGACCCGGTCCGGGCCCTTGACCAGCTTGATGAACTTCTTGGTGTCGTCGAGGTTGGGCTCGCCCGTCTCGCTGCTCGTGACCAGGAACGACGTACCGGTCGGCTTCTTGTGCTCGATGCTGTGCAGGACGTCCGCGCGCTTCTTCAGCTTGTCGTCGCCCTGGAACAGGTTGCCCGTCGTCGCGTCGTTCGCCGCGTCGTAGTACGCGGACAGACCCGCGGCGGCGCCGAAGGTCTGCGGGTAGTGCGCGGCGATCTTCAGGGCGCAGTAGCCGCCCGTCGAGTTCCCGATGAAGCCCATGTTCTGCGGCTTCTTGCCGACCCGGAACGTGTCCTGGATGGCCTGCGGCAGGTCCTCGGCGAAGAAGGTCTCGGTCTGCGGTCCGCCGGGTATGTCCACGCACTCGGTGTCGCGCGGCGGCGCGATGGTCGGGCGCAGCATCACCAGGATCATCGGCTTCATCTTGCCCGCCTTGGCCTGCTTGAAGGCCGTCATCGGGTAGTTCAGCCCTTTGATCAGGTTCTCGGCGGTGCCCGGGTAGCCCGTCAGCACGATGGAGGCCGGAAAGTTCTGCTCCTTGTGCTGCGGCTGGAAGTACTCCGGCGGCAGCCACACGTACCCGGGGCTCGTTATTTTCGACTTCTGCCCGGTTATGGCAACCTTCAGGATCTGTCCGCCGACCTGGGGCTGGGCGCCGCCCGGCACGTCGAGCTTCTGCTTGTCGACGACCTTGATGTCCTTGCTGCTCATGGAGTGGTCCACGACCTTGCCGACAGATGTCTGCTGGCCGAACAGGTCCGCCCACGAGCCGTAGAAGGAGAAGGACTTGTTCGCCGCCAGGCCCACGGCCGAGAACAGCGCCAGCTGGGTCGCGAGCAGGAGCCCGATCCGGCCGAGCAGCGCACGCCAGGTGCGGCCCGAGAGCCGGGGCCAGAACCACACCGTGGCTGCGAACAGCAGCACACCGGCGATGATGGCCAGCGCCAGAACCGTATTACTGGTGAGACCCATGAGCAGTCAGTCGACTTTCTGATGGCAGGACTAGTTTTTCTCGGCGGAAGAGTGAACCCGCTCGACCCCGATGTCGTCCTAGTGGACGCACCACACTCCGGAGGCTGTCGCGGCCTTCGGCCACATGATCTCTCGCGGAGCAACGGGAAGCGATGTCTAGCAGGATAGATGGCGATAAGTCGGGACAGGTTCCGAAGCAGGTCCGCCGAATCTTCCGCGGCCCACGACCGGAGTCGGTGCCCGGGCTGGTAGGTACGGCCGTCATGATCGTCGGCCTTCTGGACATCGCGGCGGGAGTGTTCCCGCGGTTCCGGCACAGCCGGATCCACGCGGTCACCGAGGTGCTGCCCGGCTCGCTGGGCCCCTTCGCAGCCGCCCTCGCCATCAGCGCGGGCGTCCTGCTGCTCCTGCTCGCCCACGGCCTCAAGCGCCGCAAGCGCCGTGCCTGGCGGGCCGCCGTCGTTCTGCTCCCGGCCGGGGCCGCGGCGCAGTTCATGTACCGGCACTCGGTCATCAGTGTCGTCATCGCGGCGGTACTGCTGGGGCTCATCGTGCGCCACCAGGGTGAATTCAAGGCGCTGCCGGACCCGCGCAGCCGCTGGAAGGCGCTGGCCAACTTCGTTCTGATGAGCGCCGGCTCCATCGGCCTGGGTCTGGTCATCGTCAACTCCCACCCGGGCCGCGTCGTCGGCCATCCGGGTATTTACGAGCAGATCAGCCACGTCGTCTACGGCCTCTTCGGCATCGAGGGACCCGTCGACTACGCCGGCCGCGTCTCCTGGACCGTGGGCTACTCGCTCGGCGCCCTCGGCATGCTGACCGCGCTCACCACCATCTACCTGGCCTTCCGCCCCGAGCACCCGGCCGCCCGGCTCACCGCCGACGACGAGACGAAGCTGCGCGAGCTGCTCGCCAAGCACGGAGGCCGCGACTCGCTGGGCCACTTCGCGCTCCGCCGCGACAAGGCCGTCGTCTTCTCCCCCAGCGGCAAGGCCGCCGTCACCTACCGCGTCGTCTCCGGCGTGATGCTCGCCTCCGGCGACCCCATCGGCGACGTCGAGGCCTGGCCCGGCGCCATCGAGCGGTTCATGGAGGAGGCCAAGGCCCACTCCTGGACCCCGGCCGTCGTGGGCTGCAGCGAGACCGGCGGCGAGGTCTGGACCCGCGAGACCGGGCTGGACGCCCTGGAGCTCGGCGACGAGGCGATCGTCGACGTCAAAGACTTCTCGCTCACCGGCCGACCCATGCGCAACGTCCGCCAGATGGTGAAGCGCATCGAGCGCAACGGCTACACCACCAAGGTCCGCCGCGTCAGCGAGCTGACCGAGGAGGAGCTGGAGCAGGTCCGCGGCGCGGCCGTCGCCTGGCGCGGCACCGACACCGAGCGCGGCTTCTCCATGGCCCTGGGCCGCGTCGGCGACGAGGGCGACGGCGACTGCTTCATCGCCACCGCCCACCGGGTCGAGGAGGGCGACAGCAGCCCGTTCGGCGACCTGAAGGCCATCCAGCACTTCGTGCCGTGGGGCAAGGACGGCATGTCGCTGGAGATGATGCGCCGCGACCGCGCCGCCGACCCGGGCATGAACGAGCTGCTGATCGTCGCCTCCCTGCAGCAGGCCCCCGAGCTGGGCATCGAGAAGGTCTCCCTGAACTTCGCGATGTTCCGCGCGGCCCTGGCCCGCGGCGAGAAGATCGGTGCCGGCCCGGTGCTGCGGATGTGGCGCGGCCTGCTGGTCTTCCTGTCGCGCTGGTTCCAGATCGAGTCGCTGTACAAGTTCAACGAGAAGTTCCGCCCCCGCTGGGAGCCGCGCTTCATGGTCTACCGCAGCAGCCGCGACCTGCCCCGCATCGGCTTCGCCGTGATGCAGGCCGAGGGCTTCGTCACGCTGGCCCTGCCCCGGCTGTTCGCCAGCCGCCGCCGTCCCAAGCCGGTCCGCACCTGCGCCCACACGCACCACACCGCCCAGGTCCCGGCCCAGGCCAAGCAGGAGCGCGAAGTCCAGGTCGCCTGATCCCGGGCCCCCGGCCCGGAGCCCGGCCCCGAGCCCGGCCCGCCGCACGTGCGGCGGGCCGGGCTCCGCCGTTTCCCGGGGCCGCCCGGGGCGGCGGCCGCGGGAAGCCGGCGGGCCCCGATCCCCGCGTACGGCCCGGCCAGGGCAGCGGCCCTACCCTGGAGCCATGAACATCGAGCGCGGGGCCACCGGCAGGGGCCGGGTCGCAGGCCTGCCGGAATGGGACCGCTGCGGGGTCATGGGCGTCGTCAACGTCACCCCCGACTCCTTCTCCGACGGCGGCCGCTGGTTCGACACCACCGCCGCCGTCAAGCGCGGCCTCGACCTCGTCGCCCAGGGCGCCGACCTCGTCGACGTCGGCGGCGAGTCCACCCGCCCCGGCGCCTCCCGCGTCGACGAGGAGGAGGAGCTGCGCCGCGTCGTCCCCGTGGTGCGCGGCCTGGCCTCCGAAGGGGTCACCGTCTCCGTCGACACCATGCGCGCCTCCGTCGCGGCCCGGGCCGTCGCCGCCGGCGCGGCACTGGTCAACGACGTCAGCGGCGGCCTCGCCGACCCCGGGATGATCCCGGCCGTCGCAGCCGCCGAGGTGCCGTTCGTGGTGATGCACTGGCGCGGCTTCAGCGACGGCATGAACCGCCTCGCCGTCTACGAGGACGTCGTCGCCGAGGTCACCGCCGAGCTCCGGACCCGCATCGACGCCGTCGTGGCCGGCGGGATCGCCCCCGAGCGGCTCCTCGTCGACCCCGGCCTCGGCTTCGCGAAGATGGCCGAGCACGACCTGGCCCTGGTCGCCCACCTCCCCGAGCTGCGCGCCCTCGGCTTCCCGCTGCTGGTGGCCGCGTCGCGCAAACGTTTCCTCGGCCGGATCCTGGCCGGCGCCGCCGACGCCGCCCCGCCGCCCGCCCGCGAGCGCGACGCCGCCACCGCCGCCGTCTCCGCCATCGCCGCCCACCAGGGCGCCTGGGCCGTACGGGTCCACGAGGTACGGGCCACCGCCGACGCGGTTCGGGTGGCCCGTGCGGTGGAAGGGGCTCTGTGATCCACCCCGCCGGTGGTGGGACCCGTACAGCAGCAGCCAGGAGAGGGGAACGGTGAGCCGTACCGACATCGAAGCCGTCGACGAGGTCAACACGGCCTTCTACGAGGCCATGGAGCGGGGGGACTTCGACGCACTGTCGGCGCTCTGGCTGGAGGACGAGATCTCCTGCGTGCACCCGGGCTGGCCGGTGCTCTCCGGCCGCGGCGAGGTGCTGCGCTCGTACGCGCTGATCATGTCCCACACCGACTACATCCAGTTCTTCCTCACCGACACGAAAGTCGCCGTCATAGGTGACACCGCACTGGTGACGTGTACGGAGAACATCCTCAGCGGCGGGCCCGCCGAGGACGGCGGAGAACTCGGCCCGCTCGTCGGCCAGCTGGTCGTGGCCACGAATGTGTTCCGACGCACATCGGAGGGCTGGCGGCTCTGGTCCCACCACGGTTCTCCCGTGCTGACGGACTCCGACGAGGACGGGGAAGAGGGCCCCGCCTGACCCCTCCGGCGGGGCCCGAGGTCTTTCGCAGGTAAATTCGAAGACGGACGACGCCGACCGCACTCGGCGCAGGCCCATGGATCCGGGGAGTCCCGGACCGGAAGCACCTACGAAAGCAGGAGTGATTCGCGTGGATCGTGTCGCGCTGCGCGGCCTCAAGGCTCGCGGGCACCACGGCGTCTTCCCCCGGGAACGCGAGGAAGGCCAGACCTTCATCGTCGACCTCGTGCTGCACATCGACACCCGCCCCGCGGCGGCCGACGACGACCTGGCGAAGACCGTGCACTACGGGGTCGTCGCCGAAGAGGTCGTCGATGTGGTCCAGGGAGAGCCCGTCGACCTGATCGAGACCCTCGCCGAGCGGATCGCCCAGCAGTGCCTGAAGCACGAAGCGGTGGCACAGGTGGAGGTAGTCGTCCACAAACCGGACGCCCCCATCACCGTCCCCTTCGACGACGTGACCATCACGATCACCCGGAGCCGCGTGTGAACAACGGACTGAACGCCCCGAGCGACCCCACCGTCCAGCCGGTGCCCGCATCCGTCGTCGAGACGGTGGACGCGGCGGACACCACCCTCTCCAACCCCAAATGGGCCGTCATCGCGCTCGGCGCGAACCTCGGCAACCGCCTGGAGACCCTCCAGGGCGCCATCGACGCCCTCGGGGACACCCCCGGCCTGCGGGTCAAGGCCGTCTCCCCCGTCTACGAGACCGAGCCGTGGGGCGTCGAGCCCGGCTCGCAGCCCTCGTACCTCAACGCGGTCGTCGCGCTGAAGACGACCCTGCCGCCGTCCTCCCTGCTGGAGCGCGGCCACGCCATCGAGGAGGCCTTCGACCGCGTCCGCGAGGAGCGGTGGGGCCCGCGCACGATCGACGTCGACATCGTCTCGTACGCCGACGTGGTCTCGGACGACCCGGTGCTCACCCTCCCGCACCCGCGGGCCCACCAGCGGGCCTTCGTCCTGGCCCCGTGGAACGACATCGACCCCGAGGCGCAGATCCCGGGGCACGGCCCGGTCGCTTCGCTGCTGGCCGGAATCGGCCTGGCCGGCGTCACGCCGCGACCGGACCTGGAACTCCGCCTGCCCGAGTAGTCGTTAACCTGAGGCCGACGAAGCGGCGGCGCGGAAAGCGGGGAACGGGCACGTGAAGCAACTGAGGCCGGCGGTCTTGGCGGGGATCTTCGTCGTCGCCGGGGTGCTGTCGTGGGCGGGCGCACGGCTGTGGAACGCGTACGGGACCCTGCCGGGCGTCCCGCTGGCCGCGCCCGTCGTGCTGGGCGCCATCGCGGTCGTCCTGCTGGCCACGGCCCTCTCGCTCCGCTCGCGCCTCAAGGCGCAGCGCGAGCGCCGGCCGGGCGCCAAGGGCGTGGAGCCGCTGATGGCGGCCCGCGCGGTCGTTTTCGGACAGGCCAGCGCCCTCGTCGCGGCCCTCGTGGCGGGCATGTACGGCGGCGTGGGCGTCTTCCTGCTGATGGACTCCCTCGACGTCCCCGCCCGCCGCGACCAGACCTGGTACGCCGGCTTCGCGGTCCTGGCGGGCGCGGCCGTCATCGCCGCCGCCCTCTTCCTGGAGCACATCCTCAAACTCCCGGAAGACGACGACACCACCCCCCACGCCCCCTCCCGCGCCTGAGCCCCCTTCCGGGGCCCGGGCCGGGGCGACGCGGTCAGCGCGCCATGATCAGGCTCATGGCCTCGTTGCGGGTGGCGGGGTCGCGCAGCTGACCGCGGACCGCCGAGGTGATCGTCTTCGCGCCGGGCTTGCGGACCCCGCGCATGGTCATGCACATGTGCTCGCACTCGATGACCACGATGACCCCGCGCGGCTCCAGGATCTCCATCAGGGAGTCCGCTATCTGCGTGGTCAGCCGCTCCTGTACCTGCGGGCGGCGGGCGAACACGTCCACGAGGCGGGCCAGCTTCGACAGCCCGGTGATCTTCCCGTCGACGGACGGGATGTAGCCGACGTGCGCCACGCCGTGGAACGGCACCAGGTGGTGCTCACAGTTCGACATGACCTCGATGTCCTTCACCAGGACCATCTCGTCGTGGCCGAGGTCGAAGGTGGTCGTCAGGACCTCTTCGGGCTTCTGGTAGAGGCCGGCGAATATCTCCTTGTACGCGCGGGCCACGCGGGCCGGGGTTTCCAGGAGGCCTTCGCGGTCCGGGTCCTCGCCGACCGCGATCAGGAGTTCTCGGACCGCCGCCTGGGCGCGCTTCTCGTCGAACTCGCCGATCGTGCCCTCGTCACCGGTCAGGGTCACTGGGTCGGTCATCTCTTCCTCGTTCCTCTGTGCACTGGCGCCTCACGGGCACGCAAAAGTGCCGCGCCCCCCAGGCTAGAACCTGGGGGGCGCGGCATCCATTCCGGGACGGTCCGGCCGAGGGCTACTCGGCGCGGTCCTCCGGCGCGGGGTCCTTCTCCACGGACACGGCCGGCGTGCCCGCCGAGGTGCCGTTCGCCGAGTTCGTCAGCTGGAGCTCCTTGGGAGAGAGCACCGGCGGGCGGGTCGACGGGGTGCGGTGCGAGGAGCCGGTCCACGCCGGGCGGGCGGGGCGCTTCACGATCGTCGAGAAGACCTCGGCGATCTCCTCCTTGCCCAGCGTCTCCTTCTCCAGGAGCGCGAGGACCAGGTTGTCGAGGACGTCGCGGTTCTCGACCAGGATCTCCCAGGCCTCGTTGTGCGCCGTCTCGATGAGCTTCTTGACCTCTTCGTCGACGAGCGCCGCGACCTCTTCCGAGTAGTCCCGCGGGTGCGACATCTCGCGGCCCAGGAACGGCTCGGTGTTGTCGCCGCCGAACTTGATCGCGCCGAGGCGCTCGGTCATGCCGTACTGGGTCACCATCGCGCGGGCCGTCGCCGTGGCCTTCTCGATGTCGTTCGCCGCGCCGGTCGTCGGGTCGTGGAAGACCAGCTCCTCGGCCGCGCGCCCGCCCAGCATGTACGCCAGCTGGTCGAGCATCTCGTTGCGCGTGGTCGAGTACTTGTCCTCGTCGGGCAGGACCATGGTGTAACCCAGGGCCCGGCCGCGGGACAGGATCGTGATCTTGTGGACCGGGTCGGAGTTCGGGGAAGCCGCCGCGACCAGGGCGTGGCCGCCCTCGTGGTACGCGGTGATCTTCTTTTCCCGGTCCGACATGATCCGGGTCCGCTTCTGCGGGCCCGCCACGACGCGGTCGATGGCCTCGTCCAGCATGTGGTTGTCGATCAGCTTGAGGTCCGAGCGGGCGGTGAGCAGCGCCGCCTCGTTCAGGACGTTGGACAGATCGGCACCGGTGAAGCCGGGGGTGCGGCGGGCGACGGCCGAGAGGTCGACGTCCGGAGCGACCGGCTTGCCCTTCTGGTGGACCTTGAGGATCTCCAGACGGCCCTGCATGTCCGGACGGTCGACCGCGATCTGCCGGTCGAAGCGGCCCGGGCGCAGCAGCGCCGGGTCGAGGATGTCCGGACGGTTCGTGGCGGCGATCAGGATGACCCCGCCCTTCACGTCGAAGCCGTCCATCTCGACGAGCAGCTGGTTCAGCGTCTGCTCGCGCTCGTCGTGGCCGCCGCCGAGGCCCGCACCGCGGTGCCGGCCGACGGCGTCGATCTCGTCGACGAAGACGATCGCCGGGGCGTTGGCCTTGGCCTGCTCGAACAGGTCGCGGACACGCGAGGCACCGACACCGACGAACATCTCGACGAAGTCGGAACCGGAGATCGAGTAGAACGGGACGCCGGCCTCGCCCGCGACGGCGCGCGCCAGCAGGGTCTTGCCGGTACCGGGCGGGCCGTACAGCAGCACGCCCTTGGGGATCTTGGCCCCGACGGCCTGGAACTTGGCCGGCTCCTGGAGGAACTCCTTGATCTCGTGGAGTTCCTCGACCGCTTCGTCCGAGCCCGCGACGTCGGCGAACGTCGTCTTCGGGGTGTCCTTGGTGATGAGCTTGGCCTTGGACTTCCCGAAGTTCATCACCCGGGAGCCGCCGCCCTGCATCTGATTCATCAGGAACAGGAAGACGAGGACGATGAGGACGAAGGGCAGCAGGGAGAGCAGCACGCTGAGGAACGGGCTGGTCTTGTCCGGAGAGACGGTGTATCCGTCCGGGATCTGACCGGCTTCGAACTTGGTCTGGAGGTTCTGGGCGAGCTGGACGCCCTGGTCCCCGATGTAGTTGGCCTGGAACTTGGTGCCGTCGTTGTCGCCGAGCTTCTGGTCCTTCTTCAGCTCGATCTTGATCATCTGGCTGTCACCGGTGGTGAGCTTGGCGCTCTCCACCTGGCCACTGTTGATCGCCTTGATGACCTCGCTGGTCTCCACCGACTTGTAGCCGCCGCCGGAGCCGACGACGTTCATCAACACGACCACGGCGAGGACGGCCAGCACGATCCACATGACCGGCCCACGGAAGTATCGCTTCACGTCCATCCATACGGGGCGCCAGGCGCCCCGTCCCTCCTGCCCGTAGGTAAATGCTGCTGTGAGTAAAGACTGTTCTTCGGAATGTACCCCTGTATTGTCACCCGCGGCCTCGTGGGACGGCTGACAGAACTGCTTTCCCCTGCTCCAACGGCAGGAATCGTTCCAGGGTTCCCCTGAGCGGGCCCCTTCCGGAGCCCGGTCCCGTCCGGGGCGTCAGCCGCCGTAGACGTGCGGGGCGAGGGTGCCGACGAACGGCAGGTTGCGGTACTTCTCCGCGTAGTCGAGGCCGTAGCCGACGACGAACTCGTTCGGGATGTCGAAGCCGACCCACTTCACGTCGATCGCGACCTTCGCGGCGTCGGGCTTGCGCAGCAGCGTGACGACCTCCAGCGAGGCCGGCTGGCGCGAGCCCAGGTTCGACAGCAGCCAGGACAGGGTCAGGCCCGAGTCGATGATGTCCTCGACGATCAGGACGTGCTTGTCCTTGATGTCGGTGTCCAGGTCCTTGAGGATCCGCACCACACCGGAGGACTGGGTCCCGGCGCCGTACGAGGACACCGCCATCCAGTCCATGGTGAGCGGGGTGGACAAGGCGCGCGCCAGGTCCGCCATCACCATCACCGCGCCCTTGAGGACGCCGACGATGAGCAGGTCCTTGCCCGCGTACTCCGCGTCGATCTTCGCGGCCAGCTCCGCCAGCTTCGCGTCGATCTCTTCCTTGGTGATGAGCACCGACTGGAGGTCGCTGCCCATGTCCTTCTCGTCCACCCGCATCACTTTCGTTTGCGGCCGGGGCTCCGGGGGTGCCCCCGGAGGACTCAGCCGTGTTTCAGCACCAATCAGCCCTGCCGGATGACAAGTCTGCCACCCTGCCGCTGGGCCTCGACCCGGCCGGGCAGGTTGATGGCGCCCTGGCCCCGCCATCCGGTGATGAGCCGGTCCACTTCCTCGATGTGGCGGGCGAAGAGGGAGCCTGCGGGGGAACCGGCCGCGACCACGGCCCTGCGCAGCACGCGGCGGCGGACGGCCGGGGGCAGGGCGTACAGCTTGGCGCACTCCAGCTTGCCGTCCTCGTCCCGTACGCCGGCCTCGGCCTCGGCGGCCCAGGAGTCGAGCGCGTCGGCGTCGTCGCGGGACAGCTGGGCGGTGCGGGCCAGCGCCTCGACCACTCCCTTGCCCAGCGCCTTCTCCAGGGCGGGCAGTCCCTCATGGCGGAGCCGGGAGCGGGTGTAGGCGGGGTCGATGTTGTGCGGGTCGTCCCAGACCGGCAGGGACTGGACCATGCAGGCCTTGCGGGCGGTCTGCCGGTCGATCTGGAGGAAGGGACGACGGTAGCGGTTGCTGCGGCCCGGGCCGCCGGAGACTTCGGCCATGCCGGACAGCGAGCGGATGCCGGAGCCGCGGGCGAGGCCCAGCAGGACGGTTTCGGCTTGATCGTCCCGGGTGTGGCCGAGCAGCACGGCGGCGGCGCCCAGGCGGTCCGCGGCCTCGTCCAGGGCGGCGTAGCGGGCGTCGCGGGCGGCCGCCTCGGGTCCGCCGTCACGGCCGACGCGCACGGAGACGGACTCCACCGGGTCGAGGCGGAGCGCGGTCATGCGGGTGACGACCTCGGCGGCGCGCAGGTCGGAGCCGGCCTGGAGGCCGTGGTCGACGGTGATGCCGCCCGCCCGGATGCCCAGCTTGGGCGCCTCGAAGGCCAGGGCGGAGGCGAGTGCCATGGAGTCGGCGCCGCCGGAGCAGGCGACGAGTACGAGTGGCAGAGTGCCGGCCGCCGCGGCGGCGGTCCCCCCGGACGGGGTCGGGGAGTGGCCGGCGGGACGGTCGGTGAGGTCGGTGAGGACGTCGTGGAGTACGCGGCGGACCGCCAGGCGTATCGCCGCGACCGCAGGATGGGGACCCATGTCCGGTGCCCTTCGGTGGAGTTCGGATGCCTCGAAGGCTGGGGGTGTGGTGCTGGAACGGCTGCTGTTCGGTGCTGTTCGACACTGCCCGGTGCCCCGGCCCCCGTGAGGAGCCCCCGCTGGGAGCCCCCGCGAGATGAGGGTTGTCACTCAGAGTGCGTCGATGGTGACAGAACCGAGCCGTTCCCTGAGCATCGCACGCCCTTCCACGCCCCACGGTCCCTCGGACGGGTGACGCTTCTTCCCCCAGTGAGACACGTTTACGCCCCCTGAGTCACTCCCCTTCGCTTCTATTCGCCCTTGCGGTGCACCCGCGCGACCCAGTCCGCGGGCTTGGCGATCTCCGCCTTCGTCGGCAGTGTGTTCGGCGAGGTCCAGACCCGGTTGAAGCCGTCCATGCCGACCTGGCCGACGACGGCGCGTACGAAGCGCTCGCCGTCGCGGTACTGGCGCAGCTTGGCGTCGAGCCCGAGCAGCTTGCGCAGCGCCGCGTCCAGCCGCCCCGCGCCGCTGGCCCGGCGCTGCTGGAACTTCTCGCGGATCTCGGCGACCGAGGGCACCACGGCGGGGCCGACGCCGTCCATGACGTAGTCGGCGTGGCCCTCCAGCAGGGACATGACGGCGGTCAGGCGGCCGAGCACCTCGCGCTGTTCGGGGGTCTGGACGAGCTCGACCAGGGAGCGGCCCTCGTCGCCCTGCTCGGTGTCGGGGCGGGCGCCGGCGAAGGACTGCGCGGCCTCGCGCAGCCGCTCCAGGACGGTCGCCGGGTCCACCTCGGTGGCACCGAGGAACGTCTGGATCTCGCCCTCCAGGTGGTCGCGGAGCCAGGGGACGGCCGTGAACTGCGTACGGTGCGTCTCCTCGTGCAGGCAGACCCACAGCCGGAAGTCGTGCGGGCGCACGTCCAGCTCGCGCTCGACGTGGACGATGTTCGGGGCGACGAGCAGCAGCCGGCCGCCCCCCGCGGCCGAGCCCGGCAGATCGCGCCCGGCCGGGGCGAACGTCTCGTACTGGCCGAGCACGCGGGAGGCCAGGAAGCTGAGCAGCATGCCCAGCTCGACGCCGGTGACCTTGCCGCCGACCGCGCCGAGGACGGCGCCGCCGGGGGCGCCGGCGCGGCGGTCCTGCATCTTGCCGAGCAGCGGGGCGAGGAGCTCGCGGAAGCCGGCCACGTTGGCCTTGACCCAGCCGGCCCGGTCGACGACGAGGACGGGGGTGTCGGGGACGAGGGCCCCCTCGGGGATCATCCGGGTGAACTCGCGGACGTGGCGTTCGGAGGTCTTCGCATGCCCGCGCAGCTCCGCCACCACGGCTCGGGCCTCGTCGCGGCTGACCTCGGGACCCGGCCGGACCAGCCGGGTCGCGGTCGCCACCGCGAGATTCCAGTCGACCATCTCGGCACCACCGATGCTCGTCATGCGTCAACGGTACGTGGACCGGCGCCGCGGCGGAGCCCCTCGGATGCGCCGCGCATCCGCTACGACGTGCGGGCGACGGCTGCGGCGAGCTTGTCGAGGCCCTTCTCCGCGGCCCCCGGGTCGGGGGTGTTCGCGGTCAGGAACGCGAAGGCGAGCAGTCGCCCGGAGGAGTCGACGACGGTCCCGGCGAGGGAGTTCACGCCGCTCAGGGTGCCCGTCTTGGCCCGGACCAGGCCGGCCGCCGGGGAGCTGCCGGCGTTGCGGCTGCGCAGGGTCCCGGTGAATCCGGCGACGGGCAGTCCGGTGAGCACGGGCCGCAGCTCCGGCCGCTGCGGGTCGGCGGCCTTGGCCAGCAGTCCGGTGAGCAGGCCGGTGCTGACCTTGTCGGCGCGGCCCAGGCCGCTGCCGTCGGCGAAGCGGGAGCCGGCCGTGTCGACGCCGAGCGCGGCGAGCCGGCCGGTGACGGCCTTCTCGGCGCCCTCGAAGCTGGCGGGCTGCCCGGAGGCGAGGGCGGTCTGGCGGGCGAGGACCTCGGCGATGTCGTTGTCGCTGTTGGTCAGCATGCGCTCGACGAGCCCGGCGAGCGGGGTGGAGAGGGTGGTGGCGAGCGGCTGGGCCCCGGCGGGCGCCTTGGCCCTGGCGGGTTCGGCGGTGACCTTGATGCCGCGGTCCCCCAACAGGGCCGCGAAGGAGCGGGCGGTCTCCTTGGCCGGGTCCGCGACCCGGTCGACGGGACCGGAGGTGGAGTCGTCTACACGGCCCTCGTCGGCCGCCAGGGCGGTGACCGGCGCGATGTTGGGGTTCTCGCCGATCGGGTGGCGGGCGGGGCCGGTGAAGAGGGTGTCGTCGTAGCCGAGGCGCACGGAGTCGGTGCCGGCGGCCTTGAGGGCCTGGGCGGTGTCGGCGGCGAGGGCGACGAGGCTGCCGCCGGATCCGGCGGGGCTCTTCTTCTTCGCGGTGAGGGAGGGGTCTCCGCCGCCGACCAGGACGATCTCCCCGGGGCCGGCTCCGGGGGTCACGGTGGTCCGGATCCGGTGCTCGGGGCCGAGCGCGGCGAGCGCCGCCGCCGCGGTGGCGATCTTGGTGGTGGAGGCGGGGGTCATGGGCTCGCGCGCCCCGGACTCGAAGAGCACCTGGCCGGTGGCGGTGTCGATGACCGAGGCCGTACGGAGGCTGCCGAGCGCGGGGTCGGCCAGCAGCGGCCGCAGCACCTCGGCGAGCCGCCCGGCATCCGCGGCGGCGACCCCGCTGCCCGCGGTGCGCGCAGCGCCCGGGCCGATCGCGGAGAGCACCCCGGGAGCGCTGGGCGCGGCCTGCGGCAGCAGCCCCGCGCCGCGGTCGCCGCCGTGATCTGCGCCACCCGTAAGGCCCCGGGAGGCGGCCCTGTCCCGCTCGGCCTTACGCTGGCCGGAGTCCCAAGGACCGGCGGCGGCCACCGCAGCCACCGACAGGGCGAGGCCGGCGACGGCCGACACCGCGATGAGCTGCCATGTCTTGACCAATGGCACCTCGGACCAGCCCCTTTCGCGATCACACATATGCGTGAGGGACACTTAACCACTGCGTCTTGCCGCGAGCATGGCACCCCACCCGGCAGGGCCGGGGACGACCCGCGAGCAGATGAATCAATGCAGTCCCGAAGCAAATGAAGCTGATCATGGAGGAGCAGGACGTGGAGTTCGACGTCACCATCGAGATCCCCAAGGGTTCGCGGAACAAGTACGAGGTGGACCACGAGACCGGCCGGATCCGTCTGGACCGTCGCCTCTTCACCTCCACCAGCTACCCGGCGGACTACGGCTTCGTCGAGAACACCCTCGGTGAGGACGGCGACCCGCTGGACGCCCTCGTCATCCTGGACGAGCCCACCTTCCCGGGCTGCCTGATCAAGTGCCGCGCGATCGGCATGTTCAACATGACCGACGAGGCGGGCGGCGACGCCAAGCTGCTCTGCGTGCCGGCCTCGGACCCGCGCGTGGAGCACCTGCGCGACATCCACCACGTGTCGGAGTTCGACCGCCTCGAGATCCAGCACTTCTTCGAGGTCTACAAGGACCTGGAGCCGGGCAAGTCGGTCGAGGGTGCGAACTGGGTCGGCCGCGCCGAGGCCGAGGCCGAGATCGAGGCCTCCTTCAAGCGCCTTGAGGCGCAGGGCGGCCACCACTGAGTCCGCTCAGCCCCTGAATGACAAGAACGGGCGGTACCCCTTCACCGAGGGGGTGCCGCCCGTTCGTCGTCTGGTTTCGCCGAGGACGAAACGGTTCCGCATACTGATACCCGGGCTGGTCGGGGACTGGAGGACGCGTGGCGGAGGGCGAGGGATCCGGGGGCACGGAGGACCGGAAGCCGAAATCCGACGAGGCGCGCAGTGCCTTCGCTCCCCCCGCCGGAATCGAGCCGGAACCGCTCGACGAGGACCAGCCGACCTCGGAGTTCGCCGTACCGCAGGGGGTTCCCGAACCGGCCGCCGGGCCCGAACCGGAGGGCTCCGCCTTCGCGCCGCCCGCGACGTACAGCGCCCAGCACTCCCCGCCCGCCTACACCCCCGGCGCCGGGTTCCCCGTCTCCCTGATGAAGGAATCCCCCTGGCAGGACCGCATGCGCACCATGCTGCGCATGCCGGTCGACGTACGGCCCGTCCCGGAGGCCGCGCAGAAGCACGCCGAGGCCGGGCCCGCCGTGGGCCGCGTGCTCGACCTCACCCTGCGCATCGGCGAGCTGCTGCTGGCGGGCGGCGAGGGGGCCGAGGACGTGGAGGCCGCGATGTTCGCGGTGGCCCGCTCGTACGGGCTGGACCGCTGCGAGCCCACGGTCACCTTCACCCTGCTGTCGATCACCCACCAGCCCTCGCTCGTCGACGACCCCGTCTCGGCGAGCCGGACCGTACGCCGCCGCGGTACCGACTACACCCGGCTGGCCGCCGTCTACCAGCTGGTGGACGACATCAGCGCGCACGAGTTCGAGCTCTCGCTGGAGGAGGCGTACCGGCGCCTCGCCGAGATCCGCCGCAACCGGCACCCCTACCCCTCCTGGGTCCTGACGGGCGCCGCCGGGCTGCTCGCCGGGGCCGCCTCCACCCTGGTCGGCGGCGGCGTGCTCGTCTTCTTCGCCGCCGCGATCGGGGCGATGCTCGGCGACCGGCTGGCCTGGCTGTGCGCCGGGCGCGGGCTGCCGGAGTTCTACCAGTTCGTGGTCGCCGCGATGCCGCCCGCCGCCATAGGCGTGGCCCTGAAGCTGGCCGAGATCGACGTCCGCGCTTCCGCGGTGATCACCGGCGGGCTGTTCGCGCTGCTGCCCGGGCGGGCCCTGGTCGCGGCCGTGCAGGACGGCCTGACCGGCTTCTACATCACCGCCTCCGCCCGGCTGCTGGAGGTCATGTACCTCTTCATCGGCATCATCATGGGCGTGCTGGTCGTGCTCTACCTCGGGCTCCAGCTGGGTCCCTCGCCGAAGCCGGAGGAGGTCCTCCAGATCACCCAGCGGCCGCTGATCCAGATCGCGGCCTCGATGGTGCTGGTGTTCACGTTCGCGATCCTGCTCCAGCAGGAACGGTCCACCGTGTGGATCGTGACGCTGAACGGCGGGGTCGCCTGGGTGACCTTCGGGGCCCTGCACTACGCGGGCGGCATCCCGCCCGTGCCCTCCACGGCCATCGCCGCCGGGCTGGTCGGCCTCTTCGGCCAGCTCTTCTCGCGCTACCGCTTCGCCTCGGCCCTGCCGTACACGACGGCGGCCATCGGCCCGCTGCTGCCCGGCTCGGCGACGTACTACGGGCTGCTGCTGATCGCCGAGAACCGGCTGAACGAGGGCCTCGGCTCACTGGTGAACGCCGCCGCCATCGCCCTGGCCATCGCGATCGGGGTCAACCTGGGGTCGGAGACCTCACGGCTGTTCATGCGGATCCCGGGAGCCGCGAGCGCCGCCAAGCGGCGCGCGGCGAAGCGGACCCGCGGCTTCTAGGCCGCGTCGTCAACGTCCCTCCCCCGGCTGCCGCCGGGAGGTGCCCCCGGGCCGGCGGGGCCCGGCACGCACGAAAGCCCCGGCCCGACCTCTCGGTCGGGTCCCCCGGGGCTTTCGGACGGGCCGGCAGGGGGCTCAGCGCTTGGCGTGGCGGCCGCTGCGCCGGCCCGGGGCCTGCGGATCCTCATCGGTCGCGGGCTTCCCGCCGGAGGCGGCCGCCGCCTTCTTCTCCTTGCGGGACTTCAGCACCTCGAAGATCACCGGGATGACGGAGATCAGGACGATGCCGATGAAGATCGGTTCGACGTTCTTCTTGATGATCTCGAACTGGCCGAGCTGGTAGCCCAGGACCGTGACGCCCGCGCCCCACAGGACACCGCCGATCACGTTGAACGTCAGGAAGGTGCGGTACTTCATCGCCGTCGCACCCGCGACCATCGGCGCGAAGGTGCGGATGATCGGCACGAAGCGCGCGAGCACGATGGCCTTGGGGCCGTGCTTCTCCATGAAGTCGTGCGCCGAGTCGAGGTTCTCCCGCTTGAAGAGCTTGGAGTTCGGCCGGTTGAAGATCTTCGGACCGAAGACCTTGCCGATCATGTACCCGACCTGGTCACCGAGGATGGCAGCGGCCGCGATCAGGGTGCAGACGAGCCACAGCGGCTCCTTGATCGCGCCGCTGGCGACGAACAGGCCCGCTGTGAAGAGCAGCGAGTCGCCCGGCAGGAACGCGAAGAGGCCCGATTCCGCGAAAACGATGACCAGGATGCCGATCAGACCGAATTGCCCGATCAGATACTCCGGGGACAGCCACTCAGGGCCGAGCGCAAGCGTGTACACGAGTTCCGGGCTCTCCTGGATCGGGGGGTGTCGCGGCGGGCGTCCGCGGGTGCGTCGGACAAGACGACGGTTTCAATTATCAACGCACAAGACCCCCTCCCGGTTCCAGGTACCGGAAGGGGGCCATGCGGGGAACATCCGACGGTCCGAGGGCGCCCGGCTAGACGCTGCGGACCGCGTTCGCGAGGATCGCGTCCCGTACGAACACCGCCAGGCCGGTCCGGATCTCGTCGTAGTGGGCCGTGAAGCGCTCGTCCGCCACGTACATCTCCCCCAGGCACGTGTGCATCTCGTACGAGCAGGGGTAGCAGTTGCGGTCGATCCAGCCGCGGTGCTCCTCGGCCACGTCCATGGCCTCCTCGGAGTCCGCCGCCGCACCGGAGTCCAGCAGCGCGGCGAACCGCCGGCTGATCTCGTCCGCCTCGCCCTGGAAGCGCTTCCAGTCCTCCTTCGTGAAGGCGGCCGTCCGGCGCGCGGACTCCTTGTACGCGTCCGTGCCGCCCCAGCGCTGGTGCGCCTCGTCCGCGTACTGGTCGGGGTCGAAGTCCCCGAAGACCTCGAACTTCTCCTCGGGCGTGAGGTTGATGCCCATTCTCTCTGCCTCCATGGCGTGCTCAACGGCCTCGGCCATCTGCTGGAGCCGGGCGATCCGGTCGGACAGGAGGGCGTGCTGCCGGCGCAGGTGCTCCCTCGGGTCCGAGTCCGGATCGTCCAGCAGGACCGCGACCTCTTCGAGCGGGAAGCCGAGCTCCCGGTAGAACAGGATCCGCTGCAGCCGGTCGAGGTCGGCGTCGTCGTAACGCCGGTGCCCCGCGGTGCTGCGGGTGCTCGGGGAGAGCAGCCCGATCTCGTCGTAGTGGTGCAGCGTGCGCACCGTCACTCCGGCGAATCCGGCGACCTGTCCCACGGAGTAGCCCATGTTTTCCGCTCCTCTGGTCGGTACGCCGTTCACTCTGGGTCCTCACGCCACGTGAGGTGCAAGTCCTCTCCGAGGCGGGTCCGCGGGGGCTGCCCCCGCGGGCCGCCCCCGAGAAGACAGCCCCCGAGAAGGCCGCCCTCCGGCTATCCCATCGCCTTGGTGCCGTCCAGGGACTCCCGGACCACGTCCGCGTGGCCCGCGTGCCGGGCGAACTCCTCCACCAGGTGCAGCAGCATCCAGCGCATCGACACCTTGGCGTTCTCGGGGAACCAGGGCGCCGGAGGCAGCGGGAAGGTCTCGTCCAGGCTGGGCAGCTCCCGGACGAAGGCCGTCAGCTCC
Source organism: Streptomyces sp. WM6372 (assembly GCF_001279655.1). Taxonomy (NCBI): domain Bacteria; kingdom Bacillati; phylum Actinomycetota; class Actinomycetes; order Kitasatosporales; family Streptomycetaceae; genus Streptomyces; species Streptomyces sp. WM6372. The sequence goes on from NZ_LGDB01000190.1 coordinate 69,094, forward strand.
GCCGTCACCCCGTCCCAGAACGCCTGGACGGACGCGATGCTCTCGTCCCCGACGAGGCGGAAGGCCTCGTTCCAGGTCTCGGCGCTGCGCTGGCTCTCGTTGACCCGCTGCTGGGCCATCCGCAGCCACGCCAGCTCGACCTCGGCCACGTGCTTGACCAGCCCGGACAGCGACAGCTCACTGGCGCTGGGCCGGCTCGCCGCCTGCTCCTCGGTCAGTCCGGCCAGCGACTCGCGGATCGCGGTGCGCTGGGATTCGACGAAGAGGAGGAGCGTGCCGCGCTCGTCGCCCAGGACCTCTTCGGAGATGTGCGCCATGACCAACCGCCTTTTCCGTGGTTCTTGCCTGCTTCCTGCTGACGAGAACCACGTTACTGAGGCATGCGGTCAGATCCTGTCCTCAATGGACGTCACTGTGCCGCGCCTTCCGGGCGGATCGCCGGGAGCTGCGTCTGCGGCTTCGGCAGCAGGGCCTTCGACAGGTCCTGGTTGCCCTTCTCGTCGAGCCCGTACATCGACTCGTAGATCTTGCGGACCGCCGGCCCGGACGCCCCGGAGCCCGTACCGCCCTGGGAGATCGTCATGACGATCGCGTAGTCCTCGGTGTACGAGGCGAACCAGGAGGTGGTCTGCTTGCCCTGGACCTCCGCCGTGCCCGTCTTCGCGTGCATCGGGATCTGCTTCTGCGGCCAGCCGCCGAAGCGCCAGGCCGCGCTGCCCGTGGTGGCCACCGACGCGAGCGCGCCGTCGATGTCGTCGCGCAGCTCCTCGTCCATCGGCAGCCGGCCCTGCTCCTTCGGCGCGATCTCCTTGACCGAGGTGCCGTCGGCGCTGACGATCGCCTTGCCTATGCTCGGCTGGTGCATCATGCCGCCGTTGGCGATGCCCGCGTAGATCGACGCCATCTGGATCGGGGTGACGAGGGTGTCGCCCTGGCCGATGGAGTAGTTGATCGCGTCGCCCTCGCGCAGCTGGTTGCCCTGGCGGCAGTTCTCGTACGCGATCTTCTCGGCGTACGAGCCGTCCTTCTTCCCGTCCCGGCACCAGGCGGCCTTGTTCGCCTCGAAGAAGTCCTTCTTCCACTGGCGGTCGGGGACCCGGCCGTTCACCTCGTTCGGCAGGTCGACGCCCGTCGCCTTGCCCAGCCCGAACTCGTGGGCCGTCTTGTAGAACCAGTCGCTCGGGTCCTTCTTGGGGTTGATCCCGCCGTCCTTCTTCCACTCCTTGTCCGCGATGCCGTAGTAGACGGTGTCGCAGGAGACTTCGAGGGCCCGGCCGATGGTGATGTCGCCGTAGCCCTGCGACTCGAAGTTGGTGAAGGTCTGGCTGCCGACGGAGTACGAGCTGGGGCAGCCGTACCGCCCGTTGAAGGGGTACCCGGCGTTCACCGCGGCGGTCGAGGAGACGACCTTGAAGATCGAGCCGGGAGCCGCCTGGCCCTGGATCGCCCGGTTGAGCAGCGGGTAGTTGGAGTCCTTGTCGGTGAGGGACGCGTAGTCCTTGGCGGAGATGCCGCCGACCCACGCGTTCGGGTCGTACGTCGGGTTGGAGGCCATCGCGACGATCCGGCCGGTCTTGGCCTCCATGACGACGACCGCGCCCGAGTCCGCCTCGTAGTTCTTGTGCGTGATCTTGTCGTACGTCTTGCGGGCTTCGAGCATCGCGTTGTTCAGCTCGCGCTCGGCGACCGCCTGCACGCGCGAGTCGATCGAGGTGACGACGTTGGAGCCGGGCGTCGGCTTGTCGGCCTGCGCCTGCCCGATGACCCGCCCGAGGTTGTCCACCTCGTAGCGGGTGATGCCCGCCTTGCCCCGCAGCTCCTTGTCGTACGTGCGCTCCAGGCCGGAGCGGCCCACCTGGTCGGAGCGCAGGTACGGGGAGTCGGTCTTCCTGGCCTTGGTGATCTCCGCGTCGGTGACGGGCGAGAGGTAGCCGAGCACCTGCGAGGTGTTGGCCCCGTCCGGGCCGGCGTAGCGGCGCAGGGCGGTCGGCTCGGCGGTGATGCCGGGGAACTGCTCGGCGTGCTCCCTTATCTCCAGCACCTGGTCCGTCGTCGCCTCGTCGGTGACGGGGATCGGCTGGTACGGGGAACCGTTCCAGCACGGCTTGGGCGTCTTGGCGTCGCACAGCCGGACGCTGTTGACCACCTCGTCCGGGTTGAGGCCCAGGACTCCGGCGAGCCGGGTCAGGACGTCCTTGCCCTTGTCCTTCATCTTGGTGAGGTCGGTACGGCTGGCGGAGACGACCATGCGCGTCTCGTTGTCGGCTAGGGGCACCCCGCGGGAGTCCAGGATCGAGCCGCGCACGGCGGGCTGGACGACCTGCTGGGTGTGGTTGTTCTTCGCCTCGTCCGTGTACTCCTGGCCGTTGCGCACCTGGAGGTACCAGAGCCGCCCGCCCAGCGTGAGCAGCAGGGAGAAGACGACCACCTGGATGACGACCAGGCGGTTCTGGACCCGGGGCGTGCGCCCCGTCTCCGGAATGTTGCTCAACTCAGGTCTCCCCCGGAACGCTGCCCGCCGCTGACTCGCACGAGTCTAGAGCGAGCCCGGAACGGGAAACGAGGGCGGAAGTGGATCAGAAGGCGATCACGACGCGATCAGGACGCGATCCGGAGGCCGCCGGGCTGGGATCGGGGGGATCAGAAGGGGAACGTGGTGCGGCCGTGCTGCACCGAGATCCACTTCTGGGTGGTGAAGGCCTCGATCGTGGCCTCGCCGTTCAGCCGGCCCAGTCCCGAGTCCTTCTCCCCGCCGAACGCGGCGAGCGGCTCGTCGCCGATCGTCGAGTCGTTGACGTGGATCATCCCGGTCTCGATCCGCTGCGCGAACCGCACGCCGCGCTCCACGTCCCGGGTGTGGACGGCGCCGCTCAGCCCGTACGGGGTCGCGTTGGTCAGCCGTACGGCCTCGTCCTCGCCGTCGAAGACCACCAGCAGCGCCACCGGGCCGAAGATCTCCTGGCCGAGCAGCGGGGAGTCCTCGGGGAGGCCGGCCAGCACGGTCGGCTCGACCAGGTTGCCGCGCGTAGATCCGCGTACGAGGGCCTGCGCCCCGGATTCGACGGCCTGGTCCACGAGCGCGGTCAGGGCGTCGGCCTGGAAGGAGTTGATCAGCGGGCCGATGTGGGTGTCGGCGTCGTGGGGGTCACCGGTCTTCAGGCCCCGCACGCGGGTGGTGAACTTCTCGGTGAACTCCTCGGCGATCGAGGCGTCCACGAGGATCCGGTTGGCGGCCATGCAGACCTGGCCCTGGTAGACGAAGCGGCTGAAGACGGCCGCGTCCACCGCGTAGTCGAGGTCGGCGTCGTCGAGGACGACGAGGGCGCTGTTGCCGCTGAGCTCCAGGACGGTCCGCTTGAAGTGGCGGGCGGCGACGGAGCCCACGTGCCGGCCGACCCGGTCGGAGCCGGCGAAGGAGATGACCTTCGGGACGGGGTGGGTCAGGAGCGCGTCGCCTATTTCGGCGATGTCCGTGACCAGCACGTTGAGGAGTCCGGCCGGCAGGCCCGCGTCCTCGAAGATCTTGGCGATGACCCCGCCGCCGACCACGGGTGCGTTCTGGTTCGGCTTGATCACCACCGCGTTGCCCAGCGCCAGGGCCGGGGCGACCGACTTCAGGGTGACCAGGAACGGGAAGTTGAAGGGGCTGATCACGGTGATGACGCCGACCGGGAGGCGCTGGACCCGGTTCTCCTTGCCGTCGACCGGCGAGGCGAGGATCCGGCCCTCGGGGCGGATGGCCAGCTGGATCGCCTCGCGGATGAACTCCTTGGCGAGGTGGACCTCGTACTCGGCCTTGGGACGGGTCCCGCCGAGCTCGTCGATCATCGCCTCGATGATCTCCTTCTCGCGCTCCTCGGTGATGCGCAGGGCACGTTCCAGGACGGCGCGTCTGGTGTACGGGCTGGTGGCGGCCCACTCTCTCTGGGCGCGCTCGGCGCCGCGGTAGGCCCGGTCCACCTGCTCGACGGTGGCCACGGTGATGGCCGCGAGCTTCTCCCCGTTGTACGGGTTGACGTCGATGATGTCCCACGAACCGGTGCCGGCCAGCCATTCGCCGTCGATGTACTGGTGAGCCAGGTCGTCGAATATGGACATGCCATCCCTTACTGCGAGCGCGCACCCGTGCGCTGCACCGGAGACCGATCGGTCATCATGCACTGATCAGACGTCATACTACGTGCGAATCAAGACAGTTGGAGCAGGCCACGGAGAAGATCCCGCGTCCGGTCGGGGTCGGGGCAGTCGGCCTGCAGCCGCTCCATCGCCCTTTCGTACTGCGCCACTTCCTCGTCTTTGTCCAGGTAGAGGGCACTGGTGAGCTGTTCCAGATAGACGATGTCCTGGAGGTCGGACTCCGGGAAGCGCAGCAGGGTGAAGGCTCCGCTCTCGCCCGCGTGGCCGCCGAAGGAGAACGGCATCACCTGGAGCTGCACGTTGGGCCGCTGGGAGACCTCGATGAGGTGCTCCAGCTGTCCGCGCATGACGTCGCGGTCGCCGTACGGGCGGCGCAGCGCGGCCTCGTCCAGGACGGCGTGGAAGACCGGGGCGCTCTCGGAGACGAGCACCTTCTGGCGCTCCAGGCGCAGCGCGACGCGGCGGTCGATCTCGGCCTTCGTGGCGCCGGGCATGCCACGGCTGACGACGGCCTGGGCGTAGGCCTCGGTCTGCAACAGGCCGTGGACGAACTGCACTTCGTAGATCCGGATGAGCGAGGCCGCGCCCTCCAGGCCGATGTACGTCTGGAACCACCCGGGCAGCACGTCGCCGTAGCTGTGCCACCAGCCGGCCGCGTTGGCCTCGCGGACGAGCCCCAGCAGGGACTCCCGCTCCGCGCCGTCCGTGACTCCGTAGAGCGTGAGGAGGTCCTCCACGTCCCTTGCCTTGAAGCTCACCCTTCCCAACTCCAAGCGGCTGATCTTCGATTCGGATGCGCGGATCGAGTAGCCGGCCGCCTCACGGGTGATGCCGCGGGATTCTCGGAGTCGCCTGAGCTGAGAGCCCAGGAGGATGCGGCGCACCACAGAACCGCTTGCTTCTGCGGTCACTAGTCCTGCCCTCCCCATCGCCATGTGTACGCGTGGTCTGCGCGTGATGTGCGTCGCCGGGGCCCCCGAACCCCAGGCCCCGCAGTCTGCCACCAAAACGCATCGGTCCGTACTCGTTCTGTAACGGAATCCCGCCTGCCGGAAAAGAAGTCCGTAAGTATGCGTAGGAAGAAATGAGCAAGAACCATCACGGGAGTGGACAGGTCCGGCGCGTGCACGTGCATCTGCCCTTGCATCCAGCTTCTGCATTCGGAACGATGGTGCCGCGCACCTGCGTGCTCTTTCGCGCCGGCGCCGGACCCACCCCGCAGTTCTTTCTGGACGGAGCGCGCCGCTCCGCCCGCGAATCCCGGGAGTGCCTCGCATGGGGACGAATGGATCGACCATGCTCGAGCCGTTACGGCAGGGGCTGCCCCCGGTCGACCCCACGGCTGTCTCCGGGTCCGCCTCCTGCGCTCTGCCCGCCCGCTTCGAGGCGGTGCGGGGCGCCCGTTCGTTCACCCGGTCGACCTTGTCGCAGTGGGGCCTCGACGAGCGCTTCGACGACGTGGCCCTGGTGGTCTCCGAACTCGTCACGAACGCGCTGCGCCATGCCCTGCCGGAGGACGCCGGGGTGGGCGGCGCCTCGGGAGCGGGCTGCGGAGCGGGCTCGGGGGAGCCGGAGCCGACGGTACGGCTGCACCTGATGCGGTGGAGCACCCGCCTGGTGTGCGCGGTACGGGACCCCAGCGAGGACCGGCCGGGCGGGTCGTTCGCTCCGGAACGCACGCAGGAGAACTGCGACTTGGAGTCGGGGCGCGGGCTGTTCCTCGTGGACGCCTACAGCGACAGCTGGGGCTGGCACCCGCTCGCGGGCCGGCTCACCGGCAAGGTGGTCTGGGCGCTGTTCATGCTGCACGAGTAGGCGGCGGGGAAGGCGCAGGGCCTTCGAAAATGATCCACTGTGACGAAAACTGGCCGGGGTTGATCATTGCGATCAGTCCCGGCCAGTGCACGTGCATGGCTTGATCAGCGCGCCGTTCCTCCGGCCGTCCCTCCGGCCGATCAGGCGATCAGGTGGTCGAACTCGCCGTCCTTGACGCCCAGCAGCAGCGCCTCTATCTCGGCCGGCGTGTAGACGAGCGCCGGCCCGTCCGGGAAGCGCGAGTTGCGCACGGCGACAGCGCCACCCGGCAGCTTTGCGAACTCCACACAGGAACCTTGCGAGTTGCTGTGTCTGCTCTTCTGCCAGGTCACTCCGTCGAGTTCTGCAGCTGCCATCCCGTTGTACGCGTGGTCCACAGGAAGCCCCCGATAGTGCAGATGTCAACTGCACCGGATCATAGCTGTGTTCATAAGCGCATGCATGGGCAGATGCACGTGCACGCGGAGGGTGCTCCCCTGATCACTGTCAGGGAAGAACTCGGGTGGATCAGGGGCGAATCAGACCCTTATAAAGCCTGGATCAAGCTCCGACCAGGGCGGGGCACCGACCGCCCTTCAGGCCTTCTTCAGATTTGTCCGTGCGCGTGCAGCCCTGTTCGATGGTCGGGACCGCACCGGAATTCCCGTCACCCGTAGGGGGAAGCGCGCATGCTCCGCAATGCCCTTGAGCCCTGGCACCTGATCCTGCTCCTCGTCGTCTGCGTGCTGGTCTTCGGCTCGAAGAAGCTGCCCGACATGGCCCGCTCCGTGGGCCGGTCGATGCGCATCCTGAAGTCGGAGACCCAGGCACTGCGCGGCGAGAGCGATCGCCCCTAGCGCGGCAGGGGCGGCCGCTTGCCCCCCATGTGCGCCCGGTCGGCGGCGGCCGTGCCGTCCTCCCAGCCCGCGTGGTCGGTGGCCCCGCGCAGCCGGGTGGTGGTGGTCCGGGGGAACATCTCGTCGGCCCGCGAGCTGACGGCGACGTCGCGGGCCACCAGGGCGGGCAGGTTGTCGGGAGCCTCGGCCGCGGTGTGCTCGGCGGTCTCGGCGAGACGCTGGCCGAGCCGGCTGGCGTACGCGAGCAGGAAGGACTGCCGGAAGGTCTTGGTCCGCTTGCGCCCGCCGGAGCGCTGAGCGGCCTCGGCCCGGGTCATGGCCGCCGTGCCCTGCACGAGCAGGGACGTATAGAGCAGCTCGACGGCCTCCAGATCGCTCTCGAACCCCACCACGGTGGAGAACTCGAAGGCGCTGTTCCACACGGCCCGACAGCGGTTGGCGGTGGCGACGGCGTCCAGCAACACCGCCTTCGCCTCCTCGTACGGGGCCTCGACGCCGATGCGGCAGGCCGCAGGCACCTGAGCGGGCGCCTTGCCGCTCGCCGCGAGCACGGCCTCGTCGACGGTGTGCCGGGCCATCAGCTCCTGCGCCTTGGCGCTGAGCGCCTCCGCCTCCTCCGGGAACGTGGTCGCCTCGGCCTTGGCGAGCAGGGCCCGGATGCGCCCGAGCATGCGGGGCTCGATGTGCGCGTGCTCCAGGGCGTCGGCGGCCGGATCCCCCGGCAGGGGCCCGACCGGTTCGATGGAGGGCAGCCGGATCAGCAGCCGGAACACCTCGAGCAGGGCGGTGGCGAGGCTGAACCGGTCGGTCTTCTCCCGCCCCACGAGCCGTTCCCCGTACGCGCCGTCCTCGACCCACCACACCTCGGCGTCGGTCCACCGCTCGGGCAGCCGCGCGTACCGCCGCGCCTCGGCGGCGATCAGGTCGCCGGTGATCCGCAGATGCCGGTCGCCGAGGTCCCGCCCCACGAGCCGGAGCACGTCGGCGGGCTGCCACCCCCGCTCCCAGGCCTGCCGTACGTACGCCTCCCCGCGCCCCAACAGCTCCCGCCCGACCCCACCCCACTGCCCGCCGTCCCCGACGAGCACGGACGCCCCGGCATCCAACCCGGCATCGTCCTGGCTGTAGAGCGCGGCCTGACAAGCCCGATCGACAATCTCTCTCACGCCCCCAGCTTGTCACGCCCCCACGACACACCCCGGCGCCCGCCCACTCCCTCCGCCCCAGCCGGAACATGCGGCGCGGACGCCGCCCCACCCGGCCCCGCCGGGGGCCGGCCCATCCAGCCCGGCCGCTGGGGCTTGCAGCGCAGGGACCGGCACATCCAGCCCGGCCGGGCTCGCCCAACCCAACCCGCTGGGGC